>NZ_PTFE01000004.1:0-176137 GCF_002936975.1 Bradyrhizobium sp. AC87j1 | reverse complement strand
CGACCTCACCGAGCTTTGCACAGGGGCCCGCCGCCACGGCCACCGCCGCCGGGCCCCTGTGCAAAGCTCGGTGAGGTCATGGGTAGAACGAGCGCCAGCGCTGCGGCGGCACTCAAAACTTTCAGACTTTTCATGATAAAACTCCTTTCCCGGAAGCAAACCCTATGAAAGGGCTGGGGTTCCTGGGATCACGCCGGTTTGCGCGTGAACGGAGCCTCGCTCTCAATGGCTGTACCCGGCATGAACGGATCGCGTCCGATTTGCGGCAGCATTCATGGCAAGGACGGCGCATTTGCCGAGGGCACCGCCGCCCCGCCGAACTGGACATTTCGCCGCCCGGATGGCATCAGGACCCGACGAAGCAGGGCCCTTGCCGCATGAAACAATTCTTCCTCAAGTTCTTCACCTGGTGGAACGGCCAGACTTTTGGCACCCAACTCTGGACCAAGCGGTACGGAGAGCTGGTCGGCCATGACGAGCAGGGCAATCTCTACTATCGCACCCGCGGCGGGGCGGTCGATCCGACGCTTGGCTTCGAGCGACGCTGGGTGGTCTATAACGGCTATGCGGAAGCCAGCCGGATCCCGCCGTCCTGGCACGGCTGGATTCATCATGTCGTCGATGTGCCGCCGACCGAGGCCAACTATCAGCCGCGCGAATGGGAAAAGCCGCACCAGCCGAATCTCACCGGCACGGCAAAGGCCTATCGGCCCTCAGGCTCGACGCTGGCCAGCGGCAAGCGTCCGAAGGCGACCGGCGACTATCAGCCCTGGACGCCTGGCTAGGCTCTCCGTCCTCCATCGAATCTCGATCATTCGGTTGGATGCACGCGCATCCGCCTCACCCTGCTGTGGACAACGGGAACAGCGGGGACGGCGTCTGCGCGGACATTGCGGCCACGCAAGCCATGCGGCTCAATGTTCCCATCTTACGGAGATGGGAAACCATCGCGTTCGGTTCGGGCAACAGTTCGCGACTGTCCCGAAATGCAGCGGCCGCCGACAAGGACTCGATCGGGAGATAGGCCCCCGGTCTGGAAGGTCCGAAATCGCCCGATGTGAATGTGCAGCCGCCGTAAGACAGGAAAGGCCGCTCGGGAAACCGAGCGGCCTTTTTCTTTGAGGCACTTCGTCGGCCGGTTTGTGCGCCTCAGTCGTAGCGCACCTTCGGGAAGAAGTCGCCGCGGCCTTCGGGCGTCATGTCGAGCAGGCCCCAGAGCGGATCGACCAGATCACCGGCGCGATGATGCTGCTTCGGCGCGGGCGGCGCGAAGCTCATCTCCGAGCCCCAGAAGTGCCTGATCTTGCCGTTCGCTCTCTTGAAGACGTTGAAGATCGTTTCGTCCCAGTTCTGCCCCTCGGGAACGTGGTGCTGCGCGCGCATACCCTTGGAGAATTTCGAGGTGTCGCCGAAGTAATCCGCGTCAAAGCTGTTGCCGGCGGTGGACAGCAGTGACAGATGTTCCCAACCGCGTTCGTGGGCCCAGGCGGCGAGCCGCGCGATCGGCGATTTTGCAACAATGTGAAGCGCGGCACGCTCGCCGATATGCCGTGCGGCGCCGTCGAGCCCGTCAAGCAAATGGGTGCAGCCGGGGCAGGGCAGCTCGCGCTCCGGTCCATACATGAAGCTGTACAAGATCAGCGTGTCATGCGGGCCGAACAGCTCCGACATCCTGACCTGTTCCGGCATGCTCGTTTTGCCGATGCGTTCGAAGACGTAATCCTGGGGCACCTCGCCACCGAATGGCAGCGCGCGACGCCTGGCAGAAACGACCTCAATCTGAGCCCGGAGGGCAATCTCCTCATCCAGCAATGCATTTCGTGCGGCACGATACTCAGTGCTTTCGTTGGGGTAGTGGAGATGCTCCATGATTGCGCTCCGGATGCTGTGAGTTTCGTGCGGGCTTAACTCGCCCCCCAAAACCTCAGTTCCACCACCGAAGGTGGACTGCCTACATCAGACGCGCCGCCGCGCGTTCGACGGCATCGAGGCGGTAGGCCTGCAAAGGCTCAATGCGCTGCTTGACGGAAGCGAGCACTTCGGCGGGCGCGGTATCGGGCGAGCCGGAAGTGAACGGGGGCGCCGGATTATATTCGATCCCGAGCTGGATCGCCTCCGCCGTGGTGCGGTCGATCAGCGTCGACACCAGCGTCAGCGCGAAATCGATTCCCGCGGTGACGCCGCCGCCCGTGATGCGATTGCGATCGACGCAGACGCGCGCCTTGGTCGGCGTCGCGCCGAACTGGCTGAGCATCTCCATCGCGCTCCAATGGGTGGCGGCGCGGTAGCCCTTCAAAAGGCCGGCGGCGCCGAGCGCCAGCGAACCCGTGCAGACCGAGGTGACGTATTTGGCGCCCTCGGCCTGCCGGCGCAGGAAGTCGAGCACCTCCTCGTCATTGAGCAGGTCGTCAGTGCCGCGGCCGCCGGGTACGCAGATCACGTCGAGTTGCGGGCAGTCGGCGAATGTCGTGGTCGGCGTCACGATGAGCGCGGAATCGCTCGGCACCGGCTCGATCCGCTTCCAGATCAGGTGCAGCTTCGCGCCGGGCACCATGGAGAACACCTGCAAGGGACCAGTGAAGTCGAGCTGGGTGACGCGCGGAAATACCAGAAGACCGATCTGGAGCGGTGACGACATCGGCAGGTCCTCCAAAGATGAGCTTGACGCGCGAAGTTTGGCATGGTGCGCTTGTGTCTGAAATGGCGTAATTCCCTCTATTCCGGACACAGGCTATGATTGGCATCCTGATCTTCCCGGATTTCCAGCTGCTCGATGCGGCCGGCCCGATCTCGGTGTTCGAGGTCGCGGCGCGCTGCACTGGCAGGACGCTCGCGCTACGCGTGCTGGCCGCGAGCGCGGGACTGGTGCGCAGCTCGTCGAGCGTCGAGATGATGGCGCGTGATTTCAAGTCGGCGAATGCGATCACGACGCTGGTGATCGCGGGCGGCGCGGGCGTTGCGGATGCCGCGCGCTGCGAGGTCACGCGCGCCTTCGTGCAGCGGCTGGCGCGGCGCGGCGTGCGCGTGGCGAGCGTCTGCTCGGGCGCCTATGTGCTTGCCGAGGCGGGACTGCTGGACGGCCGCCGTGCCACCACGCATTGGGGACGGACGCGCGATTTCGTCGCGCGCTATCCGAAGGTGAAGTTCGAGCCGGACCAGATCTTCACCCGCGACGGCAATGTCTGGACGTCGGCCGGCATCACTGCGGGCATCGATCTGGCGCTCGCGATGGTCACCGAGGACCATGGCGAGGAGATCGCGCAGCAGGCCGCGCGACAGCTCGTGCTCTACCATCGCCGCAGCGGCGGCCAGTCACAGTTTTCATCGCTGCTGGAGCTGAAGACGCCGAACGGCCGCTTCGGCGCGCTGTTGTCCTGGGCGCGCGAAAATCTCGAGGCGCCGCTGACGGTGGAGGACCTCGCCGATCGTGCCGGCATGAGCGCACGGCATTTCGCCCGCGCGTTCGCCGCCGAGACCGGCGCGACGCCGTCGAAAGCGATCGAGCGACTCCGGCTCGAAGTCGCGCGCGAGCGCGTGCAGTCCTCGCGCGAGGCGATCGAGCTGGTCGCGGAGGCGACCGGCTTCGGCGATCCCGAGCGCATGCGGCGCGCCTTCATCCGCGCCTTCGGCCAGCCGCCGCAGGCGCTGCGGCGCGCGGCGAGGGCGGGTTAGGGGATGCGCGGGTCGTCTGGGCGCACGTGCCAGATTGACACCGGCCCTCATCTGAATCGAGAGAGATGCGGGAGATTACGGGTGTCAGGTAACGACAAGGTTCGTTGGACCAAGGGCTATACGCAATCAGAGCTCGACAGGGCGCAACGTCGATTCGGTTTAGTGTTTCCCTCCGATCTAATTGCGCTCCTGAAGCGAAGGCGGCCGGTTCAGGGACATGATTGGACGGACGACCGTGCAATAAGACGAGCGCTGGACTGGCCCCTTGAAAGTCTTCGCCATTCTGTCGAGAATGGACGGCTGTGGTGGTCGGAGTGGGGAGCTTGGCCGTCCAGTGCGCGAGCCCGGGAGGAGACGCTTCGAGAAATCGTTTCCCGGGCACCAAAACTCATCCCGCTGATCGCCCACCGATATTTGCCGGAGCAGCCGCACGAGGCAGGCAACCCCGTCTTTTCCATCTATGGCGTCGATGCAATTTGCTATGGCGTCAATCTAAACGATTATTTCGAAAGAGAGTTCGCGGGCTGGAACAGCAAACCCTGGCCCGCACAGATCAAATACATTCCGTTCTGGTCTGAGCTTGTCGAGCGCTTCGCGCAGGACGGGAACAACGCATAATCCGTTATTGCTGCTGTGCCCGCAGATCCTACCCGGTGCCGCTTGTAGCCGGCGTGTTGGACGTCTCCGCGCGCGCGCCCAATCGCCGCGCGATCGGCATCAGCATGTAAGGCGCAAGGTGAATCGGAAACTGCGTCATCGCGAAATAGAGCCAGGTGGTGGGCGGCAATGCGCCGGCCGTAGCCGCCAGCATCAGGCCGAGATTGCGCTGTGACACCATCAGCCCGAGTGCGAGCGCGCGTTCATAGCCGATGCGGCGGAATAGCAGCGTGGTGATCGCGAGTAGGGTGAAATAGATCGCGAACGAGAGAGCTGCGAGGCCGAGGGTGAACAGCGGCTGCGCGAGCAGGTCGCTGACGACATCGCCCATGATCGCAGCAGCGAAGATGAAGAGGATGATGATGTTGAGGCCGTCGATCGGCGTCTTGTGACGCTGGATTGCCTCCGCGCCGAAGATCCATCGGATGACTGTGGCGGCCAGCAGCGATGCTGCGAGGATGCCGAGCAGTTTCAGGCCCAGCGTCAGCGGCGTGACGCTCAGCATGTCGCCGAGGAAGAGGCCGGCGAATAGCGAGGCCGTGAAGGGCACCAGCGCGGTCGAGGTCACCAGCGTGATCAGCACGAGCGTGGCATCGAGACCCATCAGCGCGGCCAGTGCCGGAGAGGCCATCATCGGCGAGGCCATGCTCTGGAGCATCAGTGCGAGCGAAAGCCCGGGGGCGCGAGCCGTGAGTCCGGTTGCGTGCGCGATCAATCCGACGATCAGCGGCACGCCGATCGTGGTCCAGGCCGTGGCGGTTGCAACCAGCGCCGGTCGGCGCAGATGCCCGTAGAGGGCGGCCAGATCGACCCGCATGAAGGAGATGCAGAGCAGGCACAGGATCGCCTCGGTGAGATAGGGACGCAGCAGCGCGCCGAGCGGTGGCACCGCGGCCGCGATGAATACGACAGCGGCGACTCCGCGCGTGCCCTGGCTTCCGAGCCATGTCAGGACGCGCAGCGGGAAGGCGGCGATGGTTTGCAAAGGAGAAAGCATAGCGTGAGCGTTGGCGTGTAGCCCGGATGAGCGAAGCGATATCCGGGACAGGTATTTCGACAGGTGAGAGCGGACCCGGATGTCGCTTCGCTCATCCGGGCTACGGGACTGTCACCCCAATCCCTTCAGCCATGCGCCGATCTCGCTGACGGCAACATTGGCCTGCTGCAACAGCTTGCCCATCGTGAAGAAGCCATGGAATTGGCCGGGATAATGCTTGGTCGTGACTAATACGCCGGCCTGCTTGAGGCGCTCGGCATATTCGTCGCCTTCGTCGCGCAGCGGATCGGCGCCGGCGGTCAGCACATAGGCCGGCGGCAGGCCGGCAAGGTTTTGCGCACGTGCCGGTGAAGCGCGCCAGTCATGGATGTCGGCGGCGCCATTGAGGTAGTGGTCGCGAAACCAGCGGATCACCGAATGCGTCAGCAGCACGCTGGTCTCGGGCTCGCTGTGAGAGCCGTGCGTCATGGCGAAATCGGTCGCGGGGTAGATCAACACCTGGCCCGCGATCGCGGGACCGCCAGCGTCACGCGCGGCCAGCGCCACGACCGCGGCGAGATTGCCGCCGGCGCTGTCGCCGCCGATCGACAGGCGCGAGGCGTCGATGCCGAGCTCGCGCGCGTTCGCGGCGATCCATTGGGTCGCGGCGATGGCATCCTCAATGGCCGCGGGAAATTTGTGCTCGGGCGCGAGGCGGTAGTCGACCGAGATCACGATCAGCGCGCCGGCGTCGGCCAACTGGCGGCAGACGACGTCGTGGGAGTCGAGATCGCCGATCACCCAGCCGCCGCCATGGAAGAACACCAGCGCCGGCGACAGGGCGTCGTGCCGGCGCGGCTCCTTGGGAACGTAGAGGCGGGCGGGGATCACCCCGTGCGGTGCCGGGATCGATAGCGATGTGACGCGCGCGAGCTCCGGCGGCTCGGGGTTGGTGGCAAAGCGGGCCTGAGCATAATAGGCGCGCGCTTCCGGCGCCGTCAGGGTCTCGTAGGCGGGGCGGCCGGCCTCCTGGAAAGCCCCGTAGACGGCGGCGGCATCGGGATCGAGCACGACGGGCATGGAAGGGCACACCTCGGGGTTTCCGGTTATCGTTGGATGTCATTTTCGGGGCGATGCCCGCCTCGCGCCCCTGGGAGGGGCTTTCGACTATCCCACCCGCCAGCCGTCCTGGCCAGCGGGCAGCGGGCAGGGCAGGGATGCCGCCCTTCCCCCGCCGTATTCCCCGTGTTAACCGGAGGGCCTGCGAGCGGCGGTATCCCCTGTAGAATGTCCAACAAGCCCGATTCGCTGTTGAAGCCGCGCGAGATGTTTCGAACCATTACCCTGACAGGTCTTGCGGCGCTTTTGGCCGCCACCGCACTGACGGTTGCGACGCCGGCTCAGGCGCAGATCGGCACGATCTTTTCCGATCCGCCGCCGCTGCGGCCGCCCGGCAACATTCCGCGTGGCCAGCCCCAGCCGCAGCAGATCCCCGATGACGACGAAGAGGTGCCGGAGCTGCCGCCGCAGGGCCGCGTGCTGCCGTCGCGCCCGATGCCTCCACCGCCGGGACGGCAGGGCAATGTGATGCCGGGGCCAGTTGAGACCCAGCCTCTGGCGCCGCCGCCGGGCTCCACCGTCCCCCCGCCAAACCAGCCGCCGCCTGTGGCGGTCGCGCCGCCGGGCGCCGGCCAGCCGGGTGCGCCGGGTCGCCAGCCGCAGCAGAAGGGCGGGCCGGGTGGCGCCGTGCCGCAGACCCCTGCAAGCCTGCAGCCGGGCGACGAGGTTGTCACCGAGCCGCCGGCCCAGAAGATCGTGAACAAGAAGGCGACCTTCTCGGGGCTCGACAAGATCACCGGGCGCATCATCAATTTCGACGAGGAGATCGGCGAGACCGTCCAATTCGGCGCGCTCAGGGTCAAGACCAACGCCTGCTACACGCGGCCGGCGACCGAGGCCACCAACACCGACGCCTTCGTCGAGGTCGACGAGATCACCTTGCAAGGCGAGGTGAAGCGGATCTTCTCGGGTTGGATGTACGCGGCAAGCCCGGGCCTGCACGGCGTCGAGCACCCGATCTACGACATCTGGCTCACCGACTGCAAAGAGCCGCAGCAGACCATTGCGACCGCAGCGCCGGATCCCGCGACCAAGCCTGCACCTCCGCCGCCGCCCGCGCAGAAGAAGGCCGCGCCGAAGCAGGTGCAGCAGCGTCCGCCGCAGCCTCTGCCGCCGATCCAGCAGCAGCAACCAGCACCACCGCCTCCGCCGCCGGAGCAGCGGCCGGGTTTGTTCGGTATTCCGGGGTTTGGCCGTTAGGCCAAATCCCCCCGGGGTTCGGCCGCTAAGGCTGCTATCGATTATTGCCGCGCGGCGATGATCTCGAGCGCGCGTGCGCCCGGGATCGCTTCACCCGCAGAGAGCTTCAGGAAATCGCCGGGCTCGCCCGCGAGCGCCTTGTCGAGCAGCGCGGTGTAGCGCCGCCGCGAGATCTCGGCCGCGCCAAAGCTCTTCAGATGGTCGGTGACATATTGGGTGTCGAGCAGCTCGAAGCCGCCATGGATGAGCCGCGCGACCAGATGCACCAGAGCGACCTTCGAGGCATCGCGCGCGGTGTGGAACATGCTCTCGCCGAAGAAGGCCCGTCCGAGGCTGACGCCGTACAGCCCGCCGACGAGGTCCTCACCCTGCCAGGCCTCGACGCTGTGGCAATGGCCGAGCTCGTACAGGCCGCCATAGAGGTCACGGATGCGCTTGTTGATCCAGGTGTCCTCGCGTCCGGCCTGCGGCGCGGCGCAGCCGGCGATCGTCGCCTTGAACGCGGTGTTGACGGTTACGCGAAACACATCCGAGCGCACGGTGCGCGCGAGCCGCGAGGCGACACGAAATCCATCGAAGGGGATGACGCCGCGTAGCTCCGGCTCGACCCAGAACAGGGTCGGATCTTCGGCGCTCTCGGCCATCGGAAAGATGCCGCAGGCATAGGCGCGCAGCAGCACGGCCGGAGTGATTTCAGACGGGGCGGAGTCGCGCGAAGTCATGGTTCGCAATCATAGCAGGATCGCGACGCGGTTGCGATGGGGGTGCGCAGCAGGGTGCGAGATCAGCTCGCGGCGGCGGTGCTGGTCCTGCCGGGGGCTGCGGGCATGCGAGCGAATTTCAGCACGATCCGGGTTCCGGAATGGGCGGGATCGCGCTCGACCGTGGCGTCGAGCTTGGAGGCCATGGCCGCGACGATGCGCTGGCCCATGCCGGTGGAGCGCGGATCGGCCTTGACGTTGTCGCCGACGCCGTCGTCGGTGATCGACAGCAGGACATCGTCGCTCTGCGCGTGCAGCTCGACATGGATCGGGCCAGCGCCGTCGGGATAGGCGTATTTCACCGCGTTCATCACCAGCTCGTTGACGATGATGCCGACGGCGACCGCGCGGTCGGGATCGATCTCGATCGGCTCGGCCTTCAGCGTGAGGCGCGACATCCGGTTGCCTTCGGCCGAGCGACGGAGATCCTCGAGAAGCGAGTCCAGATATTGATTCAGGACCACGCTCTTCAGATCCTGCGAGGTGTAGAGGCGGCGGTGCACCTGCGCGACCGCGGCGACGCGGCCCATCGCATTGGTCAGTGCCGCCTTGACCTCGTCCTGCGCGGCGGAGCTTGCCTGGAGGTGCAGCAGCGAGGCGATGATCTGGAGCGAGTTGCCGACGCGGTGGTTGACTTCGCGCAGCAGCAGCTCGCGTTCGGCGGCAAGGGCGGCGTAGCGGTCGCGCGAGGCATGGATCTCGGCCTCGGCTTCCTCGCGTGCCTTCTGCAATTCGGCCTGGCGTAGCGCGCCCTCGGTTGCGACGTGGAGCAGGGGGATGAAATCGCCCGTGACGTCCTTGACCAGATAATCGGCCGCGCCGGCCTTCAGCGCGGTGACGGCGATGCTGGAATCCTGCGAGGCCGTGACGAACACCACCGGCGGCGCACCCGGGATCGCCATGATCTGCTCCAGCGTCTCCAGCCCGTCGAGGCCGGGCATGTACTGGTCGAGCGCCACCACGTCGATGCCGCCCTCGACCGCGGCGCGGCGGATGCGCTCCAGGCCTTCCTCGCCGCTCGCGGCATGGACGACCCTGTAGCCGCGCCGCGTCAGGCCGCGATCGACCAGGCGCGCCAGCGCACTGTCGTCGTCGATGTAGAGCAGTGTTGGCGTGCGCTGGTTCATGGGGCGGCGGGAGGGACCTGGATGACCGAGAAGAACAGGCCAAGCTGCCGGATGGCATTGGCGAAATTCTCGTAGTTGACGGGCTTGGTGATGTAGACGTTGCAGCCGAGCTCGTAGCAACGCTTGATTTCCTGGGAATCGTCGGTGGTGGTCAGCACCACCACGGGCGAAGCCTTCAGATATTTGTTTTCCTTGATCTGCCTCAGGATGTCGATCCCGGTCATGTCGGGCAGGTTGAGGTCGAGCAGGATCAGCAGCGCGTTGCCCTTCTGCACGAGCCCACTGCCGTCGGCACCGAACAAATGCTGCATCGCGTCCGTGCCGTTGGGGAACGAGACGATCTCGTTGTTGACTCCCGAGCGGCGGATGTTGCGCTCGATCAGGCGGGCGTGGCCCTCATCGTCCTCGATCATGATGATGGTGACAGGCTGGGTCATCGATCTGCGTTCCGGTTGCTCACATTCCAGGCGATCGGCAGCGTGATCGTGAAGGTGCTGCCCGCGTCAAGTTCCGATGATACCGACATGGTGCCGCCGAGGCGACGCACAAGTGCACGCACATGCGCAAGACCAATGCCCTGGCCGGGCTTGTCCTGGGTTCCCGCGCGGCGGAACAGGTCGAATATCCGCTGATGATCCTTCGGATCGATCCCGCGGCCATTGTCGCTGATCTCGAAGATAGCGTAGCCGAGCTTGGTCCGCCCGCGAATTCTGATCTCGCCGGGCGCCCCGCGCTTCAGGTACTTGATCGCATTGTCGATCAGATTGGAGAAGATCTGCTCGAGTGCGAGCCGGTCGCTGACGATGTCAGGCAGGGGCTCGAGGTGGATCTGGGCTTGCGCCTCGGCGGCCTGGTGCGCCAGCGTCGACACGATGGCCTCGATCAGCTCGCTGGTGTCGATCTTCACCGGCTGGAATTCGCGTCGGCCCTCGCGGGTGAGGTTGAGGATGGCCGAAATCAGCCTGTCCATCTTGGCGATCGACGTCTTGATGAAGCCGAGCGCTTCGGAAAAATCCTCCGAGAGCTGCTTGTCGGCGCCTTCGAGCACGATCTCGCCGGGCGCGCCAGGCGCCAGCGGCGGCCCGCCGGCGGGGACTTGGGTGAGGCTGCCGAGGCGGCGGAAGACATCGCCGCTGAGCTCTTCGAGCTCGCTGGTGAAGCCCATGATGTTGACCAGCGGCGAGCGCAGATCGTGGCTGACGATATAAGCAAAGCGCTGGATCTCTGCGTTGGCTTCGCGCAGGTCCGCGGTGCGCTCGTCGACGACGGACTCCAGATTGACGTTGGCATCGCGCATGCGCGCTTCGGCCTCGTCACGGGCGCGGGCCGAGCGCCGCACCAGCCAGGTCGAGATCAGAGCCAGCAGCACGACGAGGCCGGAGCCGATGCCGGTCATCGATGCGGCCAGGGTCTGACTCCGGTCGGAGTTTGCCGTTCGGACCCGGAACAGCCGCTCCTCCTCGCGGATCATCGCGTTGGCCAAGTTGGTGATCGTCGTCGTGGTGTTGCCGGCCGCGGCCTCGCGGATCAGCGCCGTGGCCCTGTCCGGTTGGCCCTCCTTCACGAACTTCATCTCGCGCGAAAACTGGTCGAGCCGGGTCGCAATCGCCGCACTCAGCTTCTCGATGCTGTCGCGTTGCGCCGGATTGTCGCCGATCTGGCGCGTGAGCTTATCGAGCGCCGGAATGATCGCTGCGACGGCCTTCTCGTGGTCCGACTGGAAATCCGGTCCCTGCGTCAGGAGATAGCCGCGGGCGCTGCTCTCGGCGCGGCGGATTTCGAGCAGCAGGGCGTTGATTTGGCTCTCCGCCTCGATGGTGTGAAGCACCCATTTGCTGTCGTCCCGCGCCTTGTTGACGAGGTAGACCGAGCCGGCGCTGATCACAGTCAGAATCAAGAGACCCGCCGAGATCAGCAGGATCTGCCAAAATGCGCGCCGTCGTTGGGCCTCGGCCGTCACGACGGCCTCGCTCTGTCACGTTCAGCGGAAGTCAAAACGCCCCCTTGGAACTGTCCCCGCGTCGAGAACGCAATGGGGGCCAAAGGGTTCCATGACGAAAGTGGATTTATCGCGGGGCGGGTTCCGTCTTGCCGGCCAAATACTGTTCCAGCCAGTGGATGTGATAATCGCCGTTGATGATGTCGTCTTCACGCACCAGTGCGCGGAACAGCGGCAGCGTGGTCTCGATGCCTTCCACGACCATCTCGTCCAGTGCCCGGCGTAGCCGCATCAGGCATTCGGCGCGGGTCTTGCCGTGCACGATCAGCTTGCCGACGAGGGAGTCGTAATAGGGCGGAATCGTGTAGCCCTGGTAGACCGCGGAATCGATGCGGACGCCGAGTCCGCCGGGCGGATGGTATTGCAGTATGCGGCCGGGCGAGGGGCGGAAGGTCAGGGGATTCTCGGCGTTGATGCGGCACTCGATCGCGTGGCCGATGACCTGGACCTCTTCCTGCCTTGCCGGCAAATCGCCGCCGGCGGCGATGCGGATCTGCTCCAGCACGAGGTCGATGTCGGTGATGCTCTCGGTGACGGGATGCTCGACCTGGATGCGGGTGTTCATCTCGATAAAGTAGAACTCGCCGTCCTCGAACAGGAACTCGATGGTGCCGACGCCGAGATATTTCATCTCGCGCATCGCCTTGGCGCAGGTCTCGCCGATCTTGGCGCGCGCGGCGGCGGCAAGGACAGGCGAGGGGCCCTCTTCCCAGACCTTCTGGTGGCGGCGTTGCAGCGAGCAGTCGCGCTCGCCGAGATGGATCGCGCCGCCGCGGCCGTCGCCGAGAATCTGGATCTCGATGTGACGCGGCTTCTGGAGGTATTTTTCCAGATAGACCGAGGCATCGCCGAAGGCGGATTTGGCCTCGTTGGCCGCCGTCGACAGCGCCACCTGCAGGTCGGCCTCGCTCTGTGCGACCTTCATGCCGCGGCCACCGCCGCCGGCCGCCGCCTTCACCAGTACCGGAAAGCCGATCTTCCTGGCGATCGCCAGCGCGTCGTCATCGGGACCGACCGCACCGTCGGAGCCGGGCACCACGGGGATGCCGAGCTTCTTGGCGGTCTTCTTCGCCTCGATCTTGTCGCCCATCAGGCGGATGTGCTCGGCCTTGGGACCGATGAAATGAAGATTGTGCTCGGCCAGGATCTCCGCGAAGCGGGCATTCTCGGACAGGAAGCCATAACCGGGATGCACGGCATCGGCACCGGTGATCTCGCAGGCCGCGAGCAGCGCGGGCACGTTGAGATAGCTGTCCTTGGATGCCGGCGGTCCGATGCAGACGCTCTCGTCCGACAGGCGCACATGCATGGCATCGGCGTCGGCGGTGGAGTGCACGGCGACGGTCGCGATGCCGAGCTCCTTGCAGGCCCTGAGGATGCGAAGGGCGATCTCGCCGCGATTGGCTATGAGGATCTTGTCGAACATGGTGCCTCAGCAGGCAAACAGGAAGGTGCGAATGGCGAGTGGCGAATAGCGAGTAGAGAACGGTGACACCATTCGCTATTCGCTACTCCCCATTCGCCTACTCAATGATCACCAGCGGCTCGCCGTACTCGACCGGCTGGCCGTCCTCGACCAGGATCTGCGTCACCGTGCCGGCGCGCGGCGAGGGGATCTGGTTCATGGTCTTCATGGCTTCGATGATCAGCAGCGTCTGTCCGACCGAGACCTTGCTGCCGACCTCGATGAATGGCTTGGCGCCGGGCTCCGGTGCCCAATAGGCGGTGCCGACCATCGGGGAGCTGACGGCGCCAGGATGCTTCGACAGGTCGGGACCGGCGGCGGCAGGCGCGGCGGCGGGGACCGGCAGGGCGGCGGGAGCGGCTGCCATCTGCATCGGCATGGTCGCAGCAACGCTGACGTTGCGGGCGACGCGCAGGCGCAGGCCCGCACGTTCGATCTCGATCTCGGTGAGGCTGGTCTCATCGAGCAGCAGAGCGAGCTCGCGGACGAGCGCGGAATCCTCGCTGGAAAACTTTGCGGCTGCTTTGTCGTCTGGCTGGCGCGCCATGTTCTTTGATCCGAATGTTCTGTTTGATGAGGGGGCTTCAGGCTTTGGGCTTGATGGCAAGCTTGGCGGCAAGGCCCTGGATGGCGAGGCGGTAGCCCTCGATGCCGAAACCGCAGAGCGAGGCGAAGGCCGCGCGTGCGGTGTAGGAGTGGTGACGAAAGCTCTCGCGGGCGTGGATGTTGGTCACATGCACTTCGACCGTCGGGATCTGCACCGCGAGCAGCGCGTCGTGCAGCGCGATCGAGGTGTGCGAATAGCCGCCTGCATTGACGATGATGCCCTTCATCCTGCGCGCATGCGCCTCGTGGATGAAGTCGATCAACTCGCCCTCGCGGTTGGACTGCCGGCAATCGGCCTTGAGGCCGAACGTTGCCGCGGTCTCCCGGCACAGTGCCTCGACGTCGGCCAGCGTGGCGTGGCCGTACTTCTCGGGCTCGCGCGTCCCCAACATGTTGAGGTTCGGCCCGTTGAGGACGAGGATCGTATCGGTTGCAGGTTCTGCCATTCCAATCCCGGGGAAGAGGTGCTCGGCGTGGCGGGGTTATAGGTAACAAAGCGGCCTAGGGGAAGCCTTGAAGGGCCTCCCAAGGGGCTTCAGGTAGCTCATCCCCGGTGCAAAAACCTGTGCGGAAGCTACGGAAATTGCTTGTTAACCAGTTCTAATCGTGGCTGCCGGAGGGAGGCTCGCAGGGGAGGGCATCGCATAGGCCAAAGGCCCCTGCCGATCTCTCGGCAAGGGCCCATTTGGGCTTCAGCTAAGCAGCTTAGCCTTCGATGATGTAGACGATCTCGCGCGTCTGCGGACGGACGATCACGTACTGACCGCGGACGAAGATCACCTCATAGCCACGCCACTCCGGGTAGATCTCCACGATCCGGGGCGGAAGCGGATGGACTCGGACGGAGGCCGGGATCGCGGTGCCGACCGAGATGTTGAAGTTGACGTTCGTCGTCTCTTCGATCTTGGTCGACTTGATCGCCGTCGAGATTTCGGTCCGCTTTTCGGCCGGCGGCGCGGAAGCCGTCGCGGAGGCGGTGCCGGTCGTGGTCTGGGACTTGTCGGTCGTAGCCGCATTGTTGGTCTTGGCGGCGCCGCCGGCCTTGTTGTCCTCGGCCTTCATGTCCTTGGCAGACTTGGCGGGGTCAGACTTCGTCGAATCCGAGCTCATGCTCTTCGACTTGTCTTGCTGGGACTTGTCCTGCGCGCGTTCGTCAGTGCGCTGACCCTTGGTGGCGCCGGCCTTGTCCTCGGCCGCGTTCTTGTTCATCGCGCCGCCCGGGGAGCGCTCGTCCTTCATCGCACCGGATTTGTCTTCGGAAGCCCGATCGGACTTCATGGTGCCAGCGCCACCGGCCTGGCCGACGGTGCCCTTGTCATGGCTCATGGAATCGCGGCCGGTCGCGCCCCGCTCGGCGCCGCCGCCGGAAGGCTGCGAATGCTGCATCTGCTGCGAGCCAGCGCCGCTGTCACGGCCCTTGTCTTGTGCGTTCGCCAGACCGGCGCCCGCGACCAGGGCGACTGCGGCGACAGAAATCATAAAGCGGTTCAACATCGAATTCTCCTCACGTGTTTCTTTGCGTCATTGCCCGCGCCGACAACGAAAGGAGATTTGAGTTGTTCCGGAACTTCGCCTGTTCCGCGGCATTTGTTTGTTGAACGCCAGATGAACGACTTTGCACGAAGTCGCCAACGTTCGGCGCAAGAAAAAGGCCGGCTTGTCAGCCGGCCTTTTCGGGTTTTCAGGATCGTAAAACGTACGATCAGCAGGTTGCCTTGCCGCAGCGGGCAATGCCGATCTTTTCCTTGAGGCCTTCGACGCCGATGGCGCCGATCACGATCTGCTTGCCGATGACATAGCTCGGCGTGCCGTTCATGCCCATCGCTTCGGCGAGCTTGAAGTTCTCCTCGATGGTGGCGCGCACCTCGGGGCTGGCGATGTCCTTCTCGATCTTTGCGGTGTCGAGGCCCGCTTCCTTGGCGGCTTGAAGCGCACGCGCCTTGTCGGCCGCGCCGCGGCCGCCGAGCAGCTTCTGGTGGAAGTCGAGATATTTTTTGCCGGAGGGATCCTGCATGCGCACGGCGACCGCGACCTGCGCAGCCTCCACCGAGCCCTGGCTCAGCACCGGAAATTCCTTCAGCACCACCTTCAGCTTCGGATCGCCCTTCATGATGGTGAGCATGTCGTCCATCGCGCGCTTGCAGTAGCCGCAATTGTAATCGAAGAACTCGACGAAGGTGACGTCGCCGTCCTTGTTGCCGAGCACGACCTGGCGCGGCGAGTTGAAGATCGCGTCCGCATTCTGCGCGATGCTGGCCTCGTGCTTCTGCGTCTCGGCCGCGGCTTGCCGCTTGCTGAGCTCGGCCATGGCCTCCTCGAGCACCTCGGGATGGCTGATGAGATAGTTCTTGATGATCTTCTCGATGTCGGTGCGCTGGGTGTCGGAGAAACTGTCGGCCGACGCGGGCACGGCTGCGCCGAACAGGGCGAGCGCAAACAACGCGGGAGCAAGCAGGCGCAGCGAAGGCATAGGTAAATCCTCTTATCCAAAGCAGGTTTCGGAATACGTCCCGGCGGACTTAAGCTCGGTGTCGTGACGTCGTGGTATCGGGCGTCGTTCGAGTTGCGTCAGTTGCGCGGCGGCTTCGCCGCCACGATGTCGTCGGCCTTGACCCATCCGGGCGTGCCGACGGCGAAACGGGTTTTCGCGCGCGTGGCGAGCTCGCGGGCGGTCTTGTTGTCGCCGCGCAGGTAAGCGGCTTGTGCCGAGGCGAGATCCGCTTCGGCATAGTCGCCCTTCCGGCCATAGGCCATCGCGAGCTGGGTATAACCGAGCACCGCCTCGGGTTCTCGCGCCACCGCGGCGCGGAGAATCCGAACGGCGTCGTCGGTGTAGGCCTTATTATCGGTTCCAACCAGAGCCTGCCCAAGTAACATCTCGATGAGGGGCGCGTTGTTGGAAAGCTGTGCGGCCTTGCGCAGCGGAGCGACCGCTTCGGCCGGCTTGCCGCTCTCCAACAGGGCCTGGCCGCGCACCTCGTAGAAGTACGGATTGTTGGGCTGGACCTGGATCAGCGCGTCGATCTGGGTCAGCGCGCTGCGCAGATCGCCGTGCAGATAGGTACTGATGGCGCGGGCATAGCGCGCCGGCATGCTGTCGTTGGTCTGAGGATAGCGGCGGTACACAGTCTCCGGGCGCTCCATGAACGCGGAGATCTTGGCGCGAACCATGTCGTGGCGGAGCTGGAGTGCGGGATCGTCCTTCTTGTTCCAGTAGGGGCTGGAGCTGGCGAATTCCTGGAGCGCGGCAACGCGCTCGGCCGGCATCGGATGCGACTGGAGATAGGGATCGGCGCCGCGCGCGGCGAACAGGCTCTCACCGGTGAAGCGCTTGAAGGTCTCGTACATGCCCTTCGGCGATTGCTGGGTTGCGGTCAGGAATTTCACGCCGGCGCGGTCGGCGTTCTCCTCCTGCTGCCGCTGGTAGGACAGCAGCGTCCGGCGGATCACCTCCTGCGGAGCGGAGATCGCTGCGGCGCCGGCATTGGCAAGCCCGTTGTTGCCTGCACTGCTGCGCTGGGTGCTGCCCGCGGCGATCGCGCCGGCGCCGAGCAGCATCGCAATGATCATCTGGGTCTGGGCGGCGGCGAGCTGCTCGCGCAGCTTTGACAGATGGCCGCCGGCCAGATGCCCGGTCTCGTGCGCGAGCACGCCGATGATCTGGTTCGGCGTCTCCGACTGGAGCATCGCACCGTAATTGACGAAGATGCGGCGGCCATCCGCGACGAACGCGTTGAACGAGCCGTCGTTGAGGATCACCATCTGGATGTTCTGCTTCTCCAGTCCGGCGACGCGCAGGATCGGGCGCGTGTATTCGCGCAGCAGCTGCTCGGTCTCGGTGTCGCGCAGGACCGGCGGCCCCTTCTGCTGCGCCCGCGCCGCCGGGAGCGGCAGCAGCGCGATCGCCGCAGCCGTGACGAGGGCGGTGAGGGCGGAGGCCTTCTTGCGCAATGCGATCTGGAGAAACATCAAACGGTCTGGAGAGCAGTTTCGTGATTGGTTTTGGCGATTGGCGGCGGACCGGATACGCGATATGCCCTTATGAGCGTTACCCTTATGAGCCGTACAATGCGGCCAGTCTGGGGCGCAAGCGCCCCGTTCCCGGGCCGGACGCACCGGCCCGCCAGCGAAATAGCAGAAATCGATGCACGATGCGACATTGAGGAACCGGTTGGGCCAGTGGCTCGAGCCCTCCCGCCGCAGCGATGTTCCCCCGTTCATGGTGATGGACGTCATGGCCGCGGCGGCCCGAATCGAGGCCGCCGGCGGCCATGTCATCCATATGGAGGTCGGCCAGCCCGCGGCCGGGGCGCCCAGCACCGCGATTGCGGCCGCCCACGCGGCGCTTGAGGCCGGGCGGATCGATTATACCTCCGCACTCGGTATTCCCAGTCTGCGCGAGCGCATCGCACGCCATTATCGCGATGCCTATGGCTGTGACGTCAGCCCTGACAGGATCGTCGTGACCACCGGCTCCTCCGGCGGGTTCATCCTGGCCTTCCTGTCGATGTTCGAGCCCGGCGACCGCGTCGCCGTGACGGTGCCGGGCTATCCGCCTTATCGCCATATCCTCACCGCGCTCGGTTGCGAGCCGGTGCTGATCGAGACCACGAACGAGACGCGCCATGCGCTCACCGGCGAGGCGTTGCTTGCGGCGCATCGCAAGGCGCCGCTGAAGGGCGTGCTGGTCGGGAGCCCCGCCAATCCGACGGGGACGATGATGTCCCGCGAAGCGCTCGCCGGCTTGATGGAGGCCGCCGAAGATGCCGGCATCCGCTTCATCTCGGACGAGATTTATCACGGGCTTGATTATGCGTTTCCGGCGGTCACCGCGGCCGCGCTCTCCGAGCACGCACTCGTGATCAACTCGTTCTCGAAGTATTTTTGCATGACGGGCTGGCGCGTCGGCTGGATGGTCGTGCCTGAAATTCTGGTGCGGCCGATCGAGCGGCTGCAGCAGAACCTGTCGATTTCGGTGCCGTCGCTGTCGCAGATCGCGGCAGAGGCCGCCTTCGACGGCGCGGCCGAGATGGAGGCGATCAAGCACGGCTATCAGGAAAACCGGCGCATTTTGATCGAGGGATTGCCGAAAGCCGGCCTAGCCAAGTTTCTGCCGGCCGATGGTGCATTTTATCTCTATGCCGACGTCTCGGACTTCACCTCCGACAGTTTCGAGTTCGCCAAGCAGATGCTGGAACAGGCGCGCGTCGCGGCCACGCCTGGGCTCGATTTCGATCCCGTTCACGGCCGCTCGTTCATTCGCTTTTCTTATGCACGCTCGCCCGGGGAGATGCGCGAGGCAGTTGACCGGATCGCTCACTGGCTTAAATAGCCGCCAGTTTTCGACCACCACCGGAGTCCAACTTGTCTGACCGATCTGTCTCGACCGCTGCTGCGCCACATTCTTCTCTCGCCGCATTGATGTGGCCGACCCGGCCGGGCGAATCCGTCGGCGCAGTGCGCGCCGTCGTGCTAATTGCGCTCGGCACCGCATTGATGGCGCTGTCAGCCAAGGTCAGCCTGCCGCTGCCTTATGTGCCCATGACGTTGCAGACCCTGGTGGTGCTGATGATCGGCGCCGCCTATGGCTGGCGTCTTGGCAGCGCAACCATGATCGCCTACCTCGCCGAAGGCGCGCTTGGCGCGCCGGTATTCGCCGGGCCGGTGGGTGGAATTGCACCGCTGGTTGGCCCGACTGCGGGCTATCTGTTCGGTTTCATTGCGGCCGCCTTCGTGACCGGCTGGCTCTCCGAGCGCGACTGGGATCGCAGTGTCATGCTGCTGTTCGCAGCGATGGCTGTCGGCCATATCGTCATTCTGGCCGCCGGGTTCGGCTGGCTGGCGTTCGGCCTGGGGCTGGGCGTTGCGAAGGCCTGGCAGGTCGGCATCGTGCCGTTCGTTGCGGCCTCGCTGGTCAAGAACGCGCTTGGCGCGGCGTTGATGCCGGCGGCGCGCAGGCTGATCAATCGCCGCCGGTAAAACGCGCAACAGCGAGCGGTTCCAATTGACAGGGCCGGCCAAGTTGATCTTGGCTGGCCCAGTGTTTTGAGGGGGAGTGAAACGATGACGACGACAACGATGGCGGGGGCGCCGGTCGCGCCGCCCGTCGCCAAGCCGTGGTACAAGGTTCTCTACGTCCAGGTGCTGATCGCGATCGTGCTCGGTGCCATTGTCGGCTGGCTGTGGCCACAGTTCGCAACCAACGAATGGATCAAGGCGCTCGGTGACGGCTTCATCAAGCTGATCAAGATGGTGATCGCGCCGATCATCTTCTGCACCGTGGTCTCCGGCATCGCTCATATTCAGGATGCCAAGAAGGTCGGCCGCATCGGCGTCAAGGCGCTGGTCTATTTCGAGGTCGTCTCGACCTTCGCGCTGGTCATCGGTCTCATCGTCGGCAATCTCGTCAAGCCGGGTGCAGGTTTTGGCAATGCTGCGGCGAGCGAAGCGGCCGTTGCGAACTACGCCAAGCAGGCCGCCGGCCAGAAGTCCGTCGACTTCGTGCTGCACATCATTCCGGACACCGTGGTCGGCGCCTTCGCGCAGGGCGAGATCCTGCAGGTGCTGCTGTTCTCGGTGCTGTTCGGCTTCGCCATCATGAGCTTAGGTGAGCGCGGCCACACCATTCGCAGCTTCATCGACGACGCCGCGCATGCGGTGTTCGGCGTCATCTCGATCGTGATGCGCGCGGCACCGATCGGTGCGTTCGGTGCGATGGCCTACACCATCGGCAAGTTCGGGACCGGTGCGATCCTCAACCTGATCGGTCTGATCGCGACCTTCTATGCCACCGCGGCGCTGTTCGTGTTCGTCGTGCTCGGCATCATCGCGCGCCTGGCCGGCTTCTCGATCTTCAAGTTTCTGGCCTACATCAAGGACGAGCTGCTGATCGTGCTCGGCACCTCCTCCTCGGAGAGCGCGCTGCCCTCCATGATGGAGAAGCTGGAGCGGCTCGGCTGCTCCAAGTCGGTGGTCGGTCTGGTAGTGCCCACGGGCTACTCGTTCAACCTCGACGGCACCAACATCTACATGACGCTGGCGACGCTGTTCATCGCGCAGGCGCTCGGCGTCGATCTCAGCTTCAGCCAGCAGCTCACCATCCTGGTCGTGGCGATGCTGACCTCGAAGGGCGCCTCCGGCATCACCGGTGCGGGCTTCATCACGCTGGCGGCAACGCTGGCCGTGGTCGATCCGCGCCTCGTGCCGGGCATGGCGATCGTGCTCGGCATCGACAAGTTCATGAGCGAGTGCCGCGCGCTGACCAATCTGTGCGGCAACGGCGTCGCCTGCGTGATCGTCGCCTGGTGGGAGGGTGAGCTCGACCGCGACAAGCTCAACGCCAACCTCTCCAAGCAGATCGATCCGACCGACATGGAGACGGCGATCACGACGGACTGATCTGGAACTGACGGCGCGAGCTGCGCAATAGACCTTGAAATGGGGCTGGTCGAGATACTCGATCGGCCCTTTTTCTTTCGGCTAGAACCGCTCCGGCCGGTACGGCATCGGATCGATCGCAGGCGTCTCGCCGCTCATCATCTCGGCGAGCAGGCGCCCGGTCGCGGGTCCGAGGGTAAAGCCCTGGTGGCCGTGGCCGAAATTCATCCAGAGGCCGGGATGCTGCGGAGCTTGGCCGAGCACCGGCAGCATGTCGGGCGTGCAGGGACGGGTGCCGAACCACGGATCCGGCTCGACGCGCTTGCCGAGGTCGATCAGCTCGCGCGCGGATGCTTCGGCGCTGGCAAGCTGCACGGGCGTCGCGAGCGCGTCCGGGCTCGTCAGCTCGGCGCCCGTGGTGATGCGAATGCCCTTGGCCATCGGCCCCATGGCATAACCGCCGGCCTTGTCGATCAGCGGCAGGTCGAGCGACGCGCCGCCGCTGTAATGCATGTGGTAGCCGCGCTTGCGCACCAGGGGAATGCGATAGCCGAATTTGTGGAGGAGGTCGGGCGACCACGGCCCGAGGGTCACGACGGCGTTGGCGGCGTCGAGGCGCCCCTGGTCCGTATCGACCGACCAGCCGGTCGCGGTCTGTCGCAGCGACTGCGCATCACCGAGCACAATGGCGCCGCCGCGGCGCTCGAACAGCTCGGCATAGGCCGTGACCAGCGCGCCGGGATCGGACACGGTCCAGGTGTCGAGCCAATGAATCGCGCCCGGAAGATCGTCGCGCAGGACCGGCTCGGCCCTCGCAAGCTCCTTGCCGGAGAGCACGCGAAAATTTACGCCGAACTCGCGCCGGTCTTCCTCCGCCGTCCGGATCGCCAGATCGAATGAAGCGGCATCGCGATGCAGCATGCGATAGCCGGCGCGGCGGATGAGATTGTCGGCATGGGCTTCGCGAATGAGGATGTCGTGCTCGCTCGTCGCGTAGCCGATCAGCCGCGCCCACGCGTCGACAGCCTCGCGATGACGCTTCGGCGCCGAATGCCACCAGTAGCGGAGCAGGGGCTCGATATGGAGATGAAGCGACGAAAGGCTGTAGCGCACATCGTTGGTGCGGCCGGTCACGATCTTCAGCAGCGTCGCAAGGTCGCGCGGCATCGGATAGGGGCGGACCGCTTCCGCCTGGATCATCCCGGCGTTGCCGTAGCTGGTCTCGCGGCCCGGCTCCCTGCGGTCGACGAGTGTGACGGCCCAGCCGCGCTGCTGGAGGTGCAGCGCCGCGCTCACGCCGATCATGCCGCCGCCGAGAACGATTGCGCTTTGCATTGAAACTGTCCTCGCCAAATCAAAAAACGCCCGGCTTGACCCGGGCGTTTTTTCTTGAATGTTCGGTTTTATTCACCGCCGCCGAAGCGGCGCGACCACCAGCCGGCGCGGCGTGGCGCGGCCGGCGTTTCGCTTGCCGGTTCCGGCGCGGGTTCAGCTGCCGGCAGGGCGGCCGGCTCAGGCGCCTGCCCAACCGGGGCTGCCGGTTCGATCGGGCTGCTCGACAGGAAGCTCACCTTTTCCCGGACCGTGGAGCGGCGCCGCGCGGCCTTGTCGTCGGCGGGCTCTTCCTCTGGGGCAATTGGCTCGGGCTGGGCCGGTGCCACCTCGGTCTGCACCTCGGCGCGCGGCTCAGGCTGCGAGACCTCAGGCTCAGCGGTGTGTTCGGCCTGGGCAATCGAGGGCGCGGCCTCGCCGCCGAAGCCGTCGAAATCGGCGACTGCGTCGGACGCTTCCGGCGGCGCATTGGCCGCGAGCTCGTCGCTGATGGAGCCGGCGAGACCGTCCTCACCGCCACCACGCCGACGGCGTCCGCCGCGGCGACCACGCCGGCGGCGGCGGTCAGCGCTGCCCTGCTGCTCACCGCGGGCCGCCTGTTCCTCGCCTTCTTCGCCATCCTGCTCGGACTCGGCATCCTCTTCGCCTTCGCCGGCCGCAACAGCCGCCTCGGGAAGGGTGGCGGGGCCATCCTCACGCAACTCGCCGTCGCGCTGGCCACCGCGGCCGCGCCGGCGACGGCGGCGCTTGCGGCGCTGGCCGTCCTGGTCGGAGGCTGCCTCGCCCGCAGCCTGCTCCTCGGTGAGACCTTCGGTCTCCTCGGTTTCGACCTCGGATTCGAGTTCGGAATCGAATTCCTCGTCGTCATAGACTTCTTCAACGATCGGCGGCGGGCTTGCTGCCGCCTGCGCCACCAGCAGTGCCTTGGCGGCTTCCAGCGTATGGACCTGCTCGCCGCGGTCGATGAGATAGGCCTGCGGCCCGCTGACGCTCGCGTCGGCGATGACCGACAGCGTCACCTTGAAGCCGTTCTCGAGATCGCGCAGATGGCCGCGCTTGTGGTTCAGCACATACAGCGCGACATCAGTGCGGGTGCGGACCACGAGATTGTGGGTCGCGCCCTTCATCAGGATCTCTTCGAGGCCGCGCAGCAGCTGCAGTGCCACCGACGACACTGAACGGACATGGCCGGTGCCGCCGCAATGCGGGCACGGATCGGTCGAGCTCTCGAGCACGCTGGCGCGGATGCGCTGGCGCGACATCTCGAGCAGGCCGAAATGCGAGATGCGGCCGACCTGGATGCGCGCGCGGTCCTGCCGCAGACAATCGGACAGCTTGCGCTCGACCGCACGGTTGTTGCGCTTCTCGTCCATATCGATGAAGTCGATGACGATCAGGCCGGCGAGGTCGCGCAGGCGAAGCTGGCGGGCGACCTCTTCGGCCGCTTCCAGATTGGTCTTGAGCGCGGTGTCCTCGATATGGTGCTCGCGGGTCGATCGTCCGGAATTGACGTCGATCGAGACCAGCGCCTCGGTCTGGTTGATCACGATGTAGCCGCCGGAGCGCAGCTGCACTGTCGGCGAGAACATCGCGTCGAGCTGGCTCTCGACGCCCATGCGCGAGAACAGCGGCTGGCCGTCGCGATACTGCTTCACCGCGCTGACATTGGCGGGCATCAGCATCTTCATGAAGTCGCGGGCTTCGCGGTAACCGGCTTCACCGGCAACCGAGATCTCGTCGATCTCTTTGTTGTAGAGGTCGCGTAGCGAGCGCTTGATCAGCGAGCCTTCCTCGTAGACGAGGGTGGGGGCCTGCGACTTCAGCGTCAGGTCGCGCACCGTCTCCCACATCCGGATCAGGTACTCGAAGTCGCGCTTGATCTCGGGCTTGGTGCGGGCGGCGCCGGCGGTGCGCAGGATGATGCCCATGCCCTCGGGCACGTCGAGATCCTGCACCACTTCCTTCAGGCGCGAGCGGTCCTGAGCGCTGGTGATCTTGCGGCTGATGCCGCCACCGCGGGCGGTGTTCGGCATCAACACGGCATAGCGGCCGGCGAGCGAGAGGTAGGTGGTCAGCGCCGCGCCCTTGTTGCCGCGCTCTTCCTTGACGACCTGCACCAGCATCACCTGGCGGCGCTTGATGACTTCCTGGATCTTGTACTGGCGGCGCGGGCGGAAGGTGCGCTCCGGCACTTCCTCCAGCACGTCGTCGCCGCCGACGGATTCAACGACTTCCTCTTCGGCTTCCTCGCCGTCTTCGTCCTCGTCCTCGTCCTCGTCGCCGGTCGTTTCCGCAGCCTCGGCATGCGGCGTCTCGGCGCTCTCGCCGTACACGGCGTCGGCCGGCTCGGCGGCGGTGGTCACGGCTTCGGCGAGAGCCTCGGCATGCGCTTCGGAGGCATGAGCTTCCGAGGCATGAGCTTCGAAGGACTGCGCCTGCGTCTCGGTCGCGACCACTGGCTCGGCGCCGACGGCCGCGACAGGCGGGGGCGTCTCGCCGGCATGATCATGGTCGTGATGATCGTGCTGGTGATCATGGTCATGATCGTGCGCGTGATCGTCAGCATGGACGTGATGATGATCGTCATGACCATGTGCTTCGTGGTCATGATCGTGGTGGTCATGATCACCATGTTCGTGGTCGTGATGCTCATGGCCGTCGTGCTCGCCATGATGCTCGGCACCGGCGTGCAGATGCTCGCCCTCGTGCAGTGCGCCCTCGGTGTGCGGGGCTTCGCCCTCGACTGGCTGGGCCGCGGGATCGGCCCCGGCGTCGAGGCCTTCGACGATGTCGCTGCGCACGCGCTCGCCGTGACCGCGGCGGCGGGCGTTGCGGTGGCGAGAACGGCGGCGGCCGTGGGAGCGGTTCTCGCTCTCTTCCTCGGCTTCGCGATGGGCCTGTTCCTCGGCCTCGATCAGTGCCTGCCGGTCGGCGACCGGGATCTGGTAGTAGTCGGGATGGATTTCGCTGAAGGCGAGGAAGCCGTGGCGGTTGCCGCCATATTCGACGAAGGCGGCCTGGAGCGAGGGTTCGACCCTTGTGACCTTGGCGAGGTAGATATTCCCGCGCAGTTGCTTGCGTTGCGCGGTCTCGAAATCAAACTCTTCGACGCGATTGCCGCGGACCACGACGACCCGGGTCTCTTCCGGGTGGGTGGCATCGATCAACATCTTGTTGGGCATGTCTTAACTCTTGGCGGCGGCGGGCGCGATTCACCGTGGGCGCGAGCTGCGCTGCCGGGTGACGCGACGGTCCACCTGATTCGGGGGTGAGGGGAAGGCCGAAACGCCGTCTCTCGCGCCTTGCCGAACCGGAAGCTTCAGGACCAAGGCGGCGCGCGGGATTTTCACTCCGCAGCGTCGCGAATGATCCTTCAGAATTCGTCGGCACAGTCTGGCGCATCAAGCGTCGGCCCGTATGAAACATTGGGCGGCGAGGCCGCCCTTCAATCAGTTGCTGCTGGCCAGGCATGGCGCGAGCGCGCTCGCCTTGAGGGTCACAAACCGCTCCCTTGGGATCAAGGGACCGGGTAATGGGTTACGTCGCTGTCAGAACTGTCCCGGTAACGCGAGAGGTAACCCAGGACCGTCCGCCGCCGGCGCTTGACCCGCTCCACCTCGCTGCCGCGCACCGCGCTGGTCTTAGAGGGGAGCGGAAAACGCTGGAATTCCCAAACCTTGAGAGTTCCGGCGCTGCACCGGGAGGCTGAATGCGACACAACCGGAAATATCGGCCGTCAGCATTCCGTACATACGAGGAATGAGCCATCGGTGCAAGGGAGCGTCGCACGGCGGTCACAGTCAGCGAGTTTCGCGTTTCTGTCATTAAGGATCGATTAACCCTGTGGTTCTATTGCGTTAAAAGGGCCGCTCGGAGGCACGGAATCGGTGGCGAGCCGCACAAATCAACGGGTTTTGCTGGGATGCGCACTTCTGTGCGCCGCAGCGTTGCCGTGCGCTGATTCCTCGCGCCTGAGCGCCGCGGAAAGCCAGCCGCAACCCACTGTTGCGGTAGCGAATTTTCCAGTCGCCTCGGCCGCCCGGCTGGCCGGCGATGGCAAGCAGACCCGCTTCATTCTCGACATCGACCAGACCGTTACCTTCCGCGCGGTCACGCTCGCGGACCCGTACCGGGTCGTCGTTGACGTGCCGCAGGTCAATTTTCAGCTGCCCGCGGGCACGGGGATCGGGGGGCGCGGCCTGGTCAAGGCCTTCCGCTACGGGCTCGTCATGCCCGGCGGCTCGCGAATCGTGTTCGACCTGACGGGACCGGCCCGGATCGCCAATTCCTATGTGCTGGAGGCGGCCAACGGCCAGCCGGCCCGGCTCGTGCTGGAGCTGGAGGAGGTCGACCGGACCGCCTTCGTGCAGTCGCTCGCACCCGAAAATCGCCCCGAGCTGCGGCCCACGATCGCCGAGGCGCAGCCCGCAACCGCTCCCGCGACGACAACCCCGGACACGGCGCAGCAGAAGGCCGATGGCCGCCCGGTGGTCGTAATCGATCCCGGCCATGGCGGCATCGACAACGGCACGCAGTCGAGCGGCGAGAGCGAGAAGAACCTGGTGCTGGCCTTCGGACTGGCGCTCCGCGACAAGCTGGAGAAGGCCGGCAAATACCGTGTGGTCATGACGCGGAACGACGACACCTTCATTCCCCTCAATGACCGCACTAAGATCGCCCGAAATCTGAAGGCCGCCTTGTTCGTCTCCATTCATGCCGATGCGCTGCCCCGTGCCGAGGGCGATGCGCAGGGCGCGACCATCTATACGCTGTCCGACAAGGCGTCCGACGCCGAGGCCCAGCGGCTGGCGGACGCGGAAAACCGGGCGGACGCGATCGCCGGCTTTAACCTCGCCGAGGAGCCGACCGACGTCGCCGACATCCTGATCGACCTCACGCAGCGGGAAACCCGCACCTTTTCGAACCGTTTCGCGCGTCTTCTGATGGGCGAGATGAAGTCGACGGTGCGGATGCATAAGCACCCCCTGAAGTCGGCGGGTTTCCGGGTGCTGAAGGCGCCCGACGTGCCCTCGGTGCTGGTCGAGATCGGTTACGTCTCAAATAAGGGCGACCTCGAGCATCTGGTCTCCGAGGGCTGGCGCTCCCGTGCCGTGGGCTCGATGGCGCAGGCGATCGACGGGTTCTTGACCAAGCGGATGGCCACGGCGGGATCGTCAAATTGACGACCGCCGGATCGTCAAATTGACGACCCGGGGGATCGTCGAATTGAAAGGGTTTTTCCGTCCCGCCGCAAAAGCCCTAGTTTGGCCACAGCCGGCGCTTTATAAAAATGCCGCAGGGGGTTCCGGAATCGGAGAGGATCCCGCTCGGCAAGCGTCTAAAGTCCGGCACTGATGGTATTGCGTAAGCCGGTGAATTCGTGACGTGAATTGGCCCGGTTTGGGTGCCAAGGGGCTGATACTGAGCTGATCCAGAGATTGAACGGATAAACACATAATGCGCTTGCTGGTGCGGTTCATGGGCTTCCTGTTCGCCGCGGGAACGGTGGTGTTCCTTGTCGGTGTCGGGGCCGTGGCAGGCCTGATCTGGCATTTCTCCAAGGACTTGCCCGACTACTCTCAGCTTCAGGATTACGAGCCGCCGGTGATGACCCGCGTGCACGCGGTCGACGGCTCGCTGCTCGGCGAGTACGCCAAGGAGCGGCGGCTGTATTTGCCGATCCAGGCGGTGCCGAAGCTCGTGATCAACGCGTTCCTTGCGGCCGAGGACAAGAATTTCTACGAGCATGGCGGCATCGACTACACCGGCATGGCGCGCGCGGGCGTGGTCTACATCCAGAATTACGGCTCGAACCGGCGTCCGCAGGGTGCCTCCACGATCACCCAGCAGGTCGCCAAGAACTTCCTTTTGACCAACGAGGTCTCCTTCGCCCGCAAGATCAAGGAAGCCTTGCTCGCGATGCGGATCGAGAAGACCTACTCGAAGGACAAGATCCTCGAGCTGTATCTGAACGAAATCTATCTCGGTCTGGGTGCCTACGGCATCGCAGCTGCCTCGCTGGTCTATTTCGACAAGTCGGTGAACGAGCTGACGGTGGCGGAAGCGTCCTATCTGGCCGCGCTGCCGAAGATGCCGGCGACGCTGCATCCGGTCCGCAACCGCGACCGCGCCATCGAACGCCGCAACTACGTGATCGACCGTCTGGTGGAGAACGGCTGGATCAAGCAGGCCGACGCCGACAAGGCGCGCAAGGAGCCGCTCGCGGTCACCAACCGTTCCAACGGCGCCCACACCTTCGCCGGCGAATATTTTGCCGAGGAAGTCCGCCGCGACATCTTCGAGCGCTACGGTGAGAAGAAGCTGTATGAGGGCGGTCTCTCGGTCCGCACCACGCTCGATCCGAAGATCCAGGTCATGGCGCGCAAGGCCATGGTCTCGGGCCTCGTGAACTATGACGAGCAGCAGGGCTATCGCGGCGCCATGAGCAAGCTCGATACGTCGGGCGATTGGGGCGTGAAGCTTGCCGAGATCAAATCGCTCTCGGACATCTCGCCATGGCGCATGGCGGTGGTGCTGGAGACCAGCGACCAGTCGGCCCGCATCGGCTTCCAGCCGAGCCGCGAGCTTGGCGGAGCCGTGAGCAAGCAGCGCGAGACCGGCATCGTCACGGTTGACGGCGTGCGGTGGGCGCGAGCCGTGCAGGGCGGAACCAAAGGCAAGACGCCGTCGGCGGTGTCGCAGGTGCTGCAGCCCGGCGACGTGATCTACGCCGATCCACTCTACAAGGATGGCCAGCCGGTCGAGGGCCAGTACCGGTTGCGTCAGATCCCCGAAGTGTCCGGCGCGATGGTGGCGATGGATCCCTGGACCGGCCGCGTGCTCGCCATGGTCGGCGGCTTCTCGTTCGACCAGAGCCAGTTCAACCGCGCCACGCAGGCCTATCGGCAGCCGGGTTCGTCGTTCAAGCCGATCGTGTACTCGGCGGCGCTCGACAATGGCTATACGCCCTCGACTGTTGTGCTCGACGCCCCCATTGAAATCGACCAGGGGCAGGGCGCCGGCGTGTGGCGGCCGGAAAACTTCTCCTCGGGCAAATTCCAGGGACCGGTGACGCTGCGCAACGCGCTGCGGCAGTCGCTCAACACCGTGACGGTGCGGCTGGCGCAGGACATCGGCATGCCCTTGATCGGTGAATATGCCCGCCGTTTCGGTGTCTATGACGAGCTGCCGAACTATCTCTCCTACGCGCTGGGCGCCGGCGAGACGACGGCGATGCGCATGGTCACGGCTTACTCGATGCTCGCCAATGGCGGCCGGCGGGTGAAGCCGACGCTGATCGATCGCATCCAGGACCGCTACGGACACACCATCTTCAAGCACGACCAGCGTGAATGCCGCGGCTGTGACGCGCCGGGCGGCTGGAAGAACCAGGCCGAGCCGCAGCTGATCGACCGCCGCGAGCAGGTGCTGGATTCCATGACCGCCTATCAGATCACAGAGCTGATGGAAGGCGTGGTGCAGGCTGGTACGGCCACGGTCATCAAGGAAGTCGGCAAACCCGTCGCCGGCAAGACCGGCACCACCAACGAGGCCAAGGACGCCTGGTTCGTCGGCTTCTCGCCCGACGTCTCGGTCGCCATCTACATGGGCTACGACAAGCCGCGTCCGCTGGGTAAGGGCAATGCCGCAACCGGCGGCCATCTGGCCGCTCCCATCGCGCGCGATTTCCTCAAGCTCGCGCTCGCCGACAAGCCCGCCGTTCCCTTCAAGGTGCCTGCCGGCATCAAGCTCGTGCGCGTCGTCTCCAAAACCGGTATGCGCGCAGGTCCGGGCGAGACCGGCGGAACCATTCTTGAAGCCTTCAAGCCGGGCACGGCGCCGCCGGACAATTACTCGGTGATCGGCGTTGCCGATGCCGATGGGCGCGGCGGCGGCATGCCGGCCTCGCAGCAGCAGCAGCCGGATTCCGGCTTCTTCATGCGGCCGGGCACCGGCGGGCTGTACTAAGGCTTAGGACAAGACAGACGATCCCGGTTCCGGCGGTTGCGCTTTGGCGCTGCCGCCGTTACATCCCCTGAAACGTGACGAGTCATCGCGTTTCAGGTTTTTCGTTTGCGCATGATCTTGTCGGGAAACCGCTGCACACTTTCCCGGATCATGCGCTAGCAATCGAACGCGGACCAATTCCGCGACATCAGAGAACGACATGCGCGCCGAAATCGAACGGTTGGTAGAAGAGATCAAGCAGTCAGTCGGGCTGCTGAGGAGGCATCTTTGACGTCGAGAAATCGACGGCGCGCCTCGCTGAGCTGAACAAGCTCGCAGAAGATCCCAATCTCTGGAATGATCCCCAGAAGGCCCAGAAGCTGATGCAGGAGCGGACCTCGCTGGAGGATTCGCTCTCGGGCATCGGCAAGGTCGAGCAGGAGCTCGAAGACGACATCGGCATGATCGAGCTCGGCGAGGCCGAGGGCGATGCCGGCGTCGTCGCGGAAGCCGAAGCGGCTCTCAAGAATCTCAAGAAGGAAGTGGCGCGGCGCGAGCTCGAGGCGCTGCTGTCGGGCGAAGCCGACCGGTTCGATTCCTATCTCGAAGTCCATGCTGGCGCCGGCGGCACTGAGAGCCAGGACTGGGCGCAGATGCTGCTGCGCATGTACACGCGCTGGGCCGACACCCACGGCTTCAAGGTCGAGGTGCTGGAAGAGTCCGAGGGCGAAGAGGCCGGCATCAAGTCCGCGACGATCCAGGTCTCAGGCCACAACGCCTATGGCTGGCTGAAGACGGAAGCGGGCGTGCATCGCCTGGTGCGCATCTCGCCGTTCGATTCCAACGCGCGGCGGCACACCTCGTTCTCGAGCGTGCAGGTGTTCCCGGTCATCGACGACAGCATCAAGATCGACATCAAGGAAGCCGACGTCCGCGTCGACACCATGCGCTCGGGCGGCGCCGGCGGCCAGCACGTCAACAAGACCGAATCCGCGGTGCGGCTGACGCACATTCCGACCGGTGTCGCCGTGGTCTGCCAGGCCGGCCGCTCCCAGCACAAGAACCGGGCTCAGGCCTGGGACATGCTGCGCGCGCGCCTGTATGAAATCGAGCTGAAGAAGCGTGAGGAGAAGGCCGCCGCCGACCAGGCCGCCAAGACCGATATCGGCTGGGGTCACCAGATCCGCTCCTACGTGCTGCAGCCCTATCAGATGGTGAAGGATCTGCGCACGGGCGTGCAGACCTCGGACACCTCGGGCGTGCTCGGCGGCGATCTCGACGACTTCATGGCCGCGACGCTGGCGCAGCGCGCCTTCGGCACCACGGGTGCCGATATCGAGGACGTGGACTGATCATGCCCCGCGTCGCCTTCATCGGATTAGGGCGGATGGGTCATGGCATGGCCGGCCGCTATCTCGATGCCGGCTTCACGGTGACGCTGTGGAATCGCAGCAAGGCCAAGGCTGAAGATTTGATCGCGCGCGGCGCGCTTTGGGCGACCTCGCCCGAGGACGCCGCGATCGATGCCGACGCGGTCGTGACCATGGTTGCCGATGACGAAGCCTCGCGCGCGGTCTGGCTCGGGCCGAAGGGCGCGGCCAAGACGGCGAAATCAGGCACCATCGCGATCGAATGCTCCACCGTTTCCTATGACCATGCCCGCGAGATGGGCCGCGAGCTGAATGCGCGCGGGCTCATCTATATCGATTGCCCCGTGACCGGATTGCCGGATGCCGCCGCCAGTGGAAAGCTGACGCTGCTGGTTGGCGCCGATGCAGCCGACCTCGAACGCGCGCGGCCGTATCTGACGCCGATCGGCTCGACCATCCGCCATTTCGGCGCGGTCGGCTCCGGCACGGTCTACAAGCTCATCAACAATCTCATGGGCGCGATCCAGATCGCCGGCCTCGCCGAGGGCCTTGCCATCGCCGAGCAGGCCGGGCTCGACATGAACCTCGTGCTGGAATCGATCCAGGCGGGCGTGGCCGCAAGCCCGCAGGTGCAGCGCCACTCCAAGCGCATGGTTGCCCGCGACTTCAGCGGCGCGACCTTCACGGCAGCGCTGCGGCACAAGGATGCCGCCTATGCCGTCAAACTCGCGGAGAGCCTGCTGGCCGACAAGCCGCTAGTCTCGCGGGCCGCGGTCGAGTCCTACGCGCAGGCGAAGGCGGCGATGCCTGATGACGACGAAGGCAGGATGATCGAGCTGGTGTCGCGGCCGAAGAAGCCGTCCTAGCCGGTCACATCCACATGGGGCAGCCTCGTTCGGAACGCGGTCTCGGCATTGCCCTCGTCGTCGCCGCCGCGATTGCCTGGAGCACGGCGCCGTTCTTCACGCGCCTTCTACCGTTCGATCCCTGGACTATTCTGTTCTGGCGCGGCCTGTTCGCCGGCGGCCTGATCACTGTGCTTCTCGTGGTGATGCAAGGCCGCGCCGGCCTGCGGCAGTTGCTGGCGCCGGGCAAGGCAGGCCTGCTCGTGGCCTCATTGTCCGCGATCGGCATGGTTTCGTTCATTCCCGCGCTGCAGATGACCGACGTCATGAACGTGGCGGTGCTGATCGCAACACAGCCGTTTGTTGCGGCCGCGCTGGCTTGGCTGTGGCTCAATGAGGCCGCGACATGGCGCACGCTGATTGCGAGCCTGATTGCCTTTGCCGGCGTGGTGATCACGGTCGGCGGTGTGCGAGCCGGTGCCGATCTCGGTGGCATCGCGCTCAGCTGCCTGATGGTGCTCGCCATCTCCACCATGACGGTGGTGGTCCGGCGCCATCGCGAGACGTCGATGGTGGCGGCGGCCGCGCTGTCGAATTTCATCGGAAGCCTCGTCGGCCTTCCATTCGCGCATGACATCGCTCATGTCGGCGGCAACGGCTTCGCGATCCTCGCGATGTTCGGCTGCCTTCAAGTCGCGCTGGGCTTGACCTTCTACATGCTCGGCTCGCGCTTACTGCCGTCAGGACAGGCCTCCCTGATCGCGACGCTGGAAACGCCGCTGATGCCGTTCTGGATCTGGGTTGCCTTCCGCGAGATACCGGCCGTCCACGCGCTCATTGGCGGCGCGTTGGTGATTGGGGCGGTTGTTGCCGATATCGCGGGCGATCGGCGGTCACGGGGATAATCTCGAGTAATTTTGTCGGAAACCGGGTGGCGAGATTTTCCGCGTTGTCCTAGGCGAGCAGCTGCGCCGAGGTGAAACGCATGCCCCCAAACGACAACAGGATCGACGCGCGCGATTGGTCGCTGCTCGCGGTGCTCTCCGTCCTCTGGGGCGGCTCGTTCTTCTTCAACGGCGCCGCCTTGCGGGAATTGCCGCCGCTGACGCTGGTGTTTTTGCGGGTCGCGCTCGGTGCCGCCATGCTGCTGCCGCTGCTGCGCATGCAGGGGATCGGCTTGCCCAAGAGCATTGCGGGGTGGAAGCCGTTCGTTGTGATCGGCTGCTCAACAATGTCATCCCGTTCTCGTTGATCGTGGCCGGGGCAGACCTTCATCCCGAGTGGACTGGCGTCGATCCTGAATGCGACGACACCGCTGTTCACGGTGGTCGTGATGGCCGCGGCGGGCGAAGAGGCCTTGCAGATGCGGCGCGTGGCCGGTGTGGGGCTCGGCCTTGCCGGCGTAATCATCCTGCGCGGATGGGGCCTCGAGACGAGGCCGGGGCAGGGGCTCGGCATCCTGCTCTGCCTTGGCGGCGCCTTCAGCTATGTATTCGCCGCACTGGCAGCGCGGCGAATGCTGAAGGACTCAGCTCCGCTCGGCACGGCGACGTTTCAACTGATGGCGTCGACGGTGATGATGGCGATCGTCGCCGGCGTGGTGGAGCAGCCTTGGCGTCTTCCGGTGCCGGGCCTGACGACCTGGCTCGCGGTGCTTGGTCTCGCGGGCCTCTCGACGGCGCTCGCTTATATCGTCTTCTTTCAGATCATACGGCGCTCCGGTGCGACCAATGTCATGCTGGTGACGCTGCTCATTCCCGTCACCGCCATCCTGCTGGGATGGCTGGTGCTGGGTGAGCCGATCTCGATGCGCGAGATCGCAGGCGCCATTGTCATTGGCAGCGCGCTGCTCGTGATCGACGGACGCGTTTTGAACCTGCTGCGACGCAGCGAGTAAATTCCGGATTCGCCGTTTCATCTCGCGGAAAATCGAAGCGCTTGCCAGCCGCGAACGGCCTTGCGACACTCCCTACAAAACAAGACTACAAAACAGGGGAGAGACCGATGCCGGGTCGTCGCAAAAACCTTGCTGCCCTCGCCATGCTTGCTGCCGGAGTGCTCATCACGACACCGGTCTCGGCGCAGAAAAAATACGACCCCGGCGCCAGCGACACCGAAATCAAGATCGGCAACATCATGCCCTATAGCGGGCCGGCGTCGTCCTATGGTGTGATCGGCAAGACCGAGGCTGCCTATTTCAAGATGATCAACGATCAGGGCGGCATCAACGGACGCAAGATCAATTTCATCAGCTATGACGACGCCTACTCGCCGCCGAAGGCGATCGAGCAGGCGCGCAAGCTGGTCGAGAGCGACGAGGTGCTGCTGATCTTCCAGCCGCTCGGCACGCCCTCGAATTCCGCGATCATGAAATACATGAACGCCAAGAAGGTGCCGCAGCTGTTCGTCGCCTCCGGCGGTACCAAGTTCGGCGACCCCAAGAACTTCCCGTGGACCATGGGCTTCCAGCCCAACTACCAGAGCGAGGGACGGATCTACGCCAAGTACATTCGCGATCATTTCCCGAGCAGCAAGATCGCGGTGTTCTGGCAGAACGACGACGCCGGCAAGGACCAGTTCAAGGGCCTGAAGGACGGGCTCGGCGACAAGGCCAATATGATCATCGCCGACAAGTCCTACGAGGTCAGCGATCCCTCGATCGACTCGCAGATCGTGGCCCTGCACGATTCCGGTGCCGACATCTTCTTCTCATGGGCCGCGCCGAAGGGATCGGCACAGGCGATCCGGAAGGTCGGCGAGCTCGGCTGGAAGCCGAAATTCTTCCTGGCCAACACCGCGACTTCGGTCGCCTCGGTGCTCAAGCCCGCCGGGCTGGACTATTCCAAGGACATCATCTCGACGGTCTATCTGAAGGACCCGACCGATCCGACCTGGGACAAGGATCCAGCCGTCGTGAAATGGCGCGAATTCATGGACAAATATTATCCCGACGGCGACAAGGCCAATTCCAACAACATCTACGGTTATGTCCAGGCCGAGGCGATGGCGCAGGTGCTCAAGCAGTGCGGCGACAATCTCACGCGTGAGAACGTCATGAAGCAGGCCGCCAACCTGAAGGATTTCCACACCGACCTGATGCTGCCGGGCATCATGGTCAACACCTCACCGGACGATTATTTCCCGATCGAGCAGATGCAGCTGATGCGCTTCAACGGGCAGGCCTGGGAGCTGTTCGGCGACGTCATCACCGGCGAGGTCGGCCACGAGCGCAGCCAGTGATCATGCACAGGCGCCTTTTGTCGCGGGCTTAGCCCGCGCTGAGACGCACGCCGGCGCGCAGGAACTTCTGCGGATCGACCGCTTCGCCCTCGATGCGGGTCTCGTAGTGCAGATGCGGACCGGTGGAGCGACCGGTCGACCCGACTAGACCGACGACCTGGCCGATCTTCACGGTCTCGCCGACCCTGACGTTGATCTCGGAGAGATGGCCGTAACGGGTCGAGAGCCCATTACCGTGGTCGACCTCGATCATGCGGCCGTAACCGCCGGACCATCCGGCGGACACCACCTTGCCGTTGGCGGTGACGCGAACCGGATCGCCGGTGGCAGCGCGGAAATCGAGCCCGGTATGCATCGCGGGCCGGCCGAGGAAGGGATCGCTGCGGACGCCGAAGCCGGAGGTGAACTCGACCTCGCCGATGACGGGCTTGCGGTAGGGCACCAGCGCCAGCGTACGGTTGAGACGGTCCATCTCGGCGCGCGTGGTGTTGATGCGATAAAGCTGCTTCTCGAACGGACCGGCATTGGCCGTCAGTTTGACCGGTACGAACGGCCCCCCCATCGCGCTGCGCGGCACGGCGGATTCGAGATTGGCGAGATTGAGGCCGAGATCACTGACCACGCCGCGCATCCGGCGCATGCGTGAATCCATGCCTTCCTCGACGGCGCTGAGCGCCGCCATCTGGCGCCGTTCAACTTGGTCGAGCGAGGTCGTGAGCCGAACCAGGACGTTGTCGAAACCCTGGTTCTTGGCGAATTGGCTGGTCGGGGGCGCTGCGACGGTGGGTGCGCGCGATTCTAGGCGGGCCTCACGGTCCGGCGGCGCCACGAAAATCACGGTGTCGCTGATCGGCGAGGGTTTTGGCGTGCTCTGGCTCGAATCGCCGCGCTGCGGGGCCGCGCGGGGGATCGAGCCGGTCACGTCAGGCATGGCCCCGAGCGCCGTCGCCCGGGACTCCAGCGCCGTTTGGCGCTTCATGATCTGGTCGAGTTTCTGGTCGAACTGTTCCTGGTCGAGCAACTGGCGGCTGGTGGTGCGGTCGACCTTGGCGCGCAGCTCGGCGATGCGGTCCTCATAGGCGTATTGCATCTCGGCCTGGCGGGCGATCAGCCGGGTCAGGACGTCGTCACGGAAAGCGAAATAGGTGGCGGTTGCCGCCGACCAGAGACCGAGCAGCACCACCGTGCCGACCACGATCCAGAACACCACGGGCCCGAAGCGAACCTGCTTGCCGGCATGGACGATGGTGTAGGCGTCGTCGGTCGCGGGAAGGGGAATCGCTGTGGCTGTCGCGAGGGCGGGACGGCGTTGGAAGGCGCGTCCGTGGTCGTGAGGATGATGTTGGGCGTACTGCGAGTATTGGGCAGAACTTTTCGACATCGGCACTCCCGCGCCGGTCGGATGAGTCCGTACGGCCTAATTGCCGCAGCAATCTGGGCCGGTCATGGTTAATTTTCCGGAAATGGGAACGCGCGAATTTAAAGGACTGGTTAAAGACTTCTTGCCGCTTCCAGCACCTCGTCGGCATGACCGTCGACCCGGACATTGCGCCATATCCTGGCCAGTTTGCCATCGGCCCCGACCAGTATCGTGGTGCGAAGAATCCCAAGGAAGCTCTTGCCATACATGGATTTTTCGCCCCAGGCGCCGTAGGCTTCCAGCATCTGGTGCGTCTCATCCGAGATCAGGGGGATACCGAGCTTGTGCTTGTCGCGGAACTTCTCCTGAGCCTTTAACGGATCGGCGGAGACGCCGAGCACGGCGTTACCGGCAGCCGCGAAGGCACCGGCGAGGCGGGTGAAGTCGATCGCCTCCCGGGTGCACCCCGGGGTGTCGGCGCGGGGGTAGAAGAACAGGACGAGCTTTCGGCCGGCATAGTCCGCCAATGTGACGACCTCGCCGCCGTCGCGGGGCAGGCGGAAGGCGGGGGCCTTGTGGCCCTCGGCCAGGCCGGACTTCGCCTTAGGGGGCGGGGACGCCGATTTGGAGGAATTTAACTGTTTCGATGCGGCCGTATGTGATCCTGCTTTTGCTAAGGTCCCGGTTGATTTGGTCGCCGGTGTCCGCTGTGTTTTCGCGGACTTTGTCGGAGTAGAGGCCCGCGTTTTCAGGGCCGTCTTTTTAGCCGTCGGACTGCCGGAGGGCGTTTTGGACGATTTCGTTCGGGATTTCTTGGACATACGCCTTCCTTTCGACGCTTTCGGCGGGTCAACCGAAACGGTATTGCAGCTCTCGTCCGGTGTGCCGGAATCGCGCCCTCGGCTGGGCAAGTCTGGCGGCGCCGGAGTATGGTTACAAGGAATTCCACGCACCACCCCACTGCTCGTTGAACGCGCTCCCGGGGCGAAATGACGAACAGCAGGAATATTCGAGGTATGGCGGCAATGCCGGCGCAGGGAGCTTCGCTTCCCGCGGACGGCTGCGGTCCCGGCGGCGCTCAATCGTTTGACGGGCGCCTGTATCGAGAGGCAATGGCAAGGAATAAGTCGCCCCAGGATTACAATCGGGATTTCGATCGGCGCGGCGTTCAGCAACAGCCGCAGGAATGGGACGACGCCGATTGGGATCCGGATCAGGAGGCGGCCGCGGGCCATCGCGCGCGCCGGCTGTTGTCGCGTTCCAATTCGGGCTTTCATCGCTTCGGTGACGGTTTTGGCGCGTTGCGCCGCTGGCTGGCCGCCGATCGCTGGCTGAAGCGTGTCGTCCTTGTCGTCGGGACTCTCGCCGTCATCTTCATCGGCTGCTTCGGCGCGCTGTGGTGGCGGCTCGGTGCCGGCCCCATCAATCTCGACATTGCAACGCCATGGCTCGCGGCCGCGATCGAGGACAATATCGGTCACGGCAACACGGTCGAGATCGGAGGCACACAGATCGAGCGCGCCGGCCGGGTTCGCATCGCCGTCCGCATCCGAGACATCATCGTCCGCGATCGCGATCACGCCATCGTTGCCAGCGCGCCGAAGGCCGAAGTGAAGCTATCGGGTGCGGGCCTCTTGATGGGGCACCTGCGCGCCGAGAGCCTCAATCTGGTCGATGCCGAACTCGCGATCCGCATCGCGCCCGACGGTACCGTCACCGTGTCCGCCGGCGATACCGCAAAGCCGCTGGCAACCGGCGTCGCCTCGAAGAAGGACGCGGGTCTGCCGCCGACATTCCCGCGCAACGGCGTCCCGCCGCCGCCATTCGCCACGGGGCCCGCGAGCCAGGATCCATCCCAAGCCGCCTCTCAAGGCCCGCCTCAGGCGACGGCGCAGAGCGGCATCCTTCAGGGCCTCGACTGGCTCGACAGTCTGAGCATGACCGGCCTCGACGGCCAGAACCTCAACGAGATCGGTCTGAAGAACGGCAACCTGATCGTCGACGATCAGCAGCGCGGCAGCAAATGGTCGTTTGAGAACATCACGCTCAGCCTGCGCCGGCCGAGCCGCGGGGGCGTCACGCTCAGCCTGGGCGAAGAGGGCGCGCGCCCATGGATGCTGCGCGCCACGATCGGGCCGGCCGAGAACGGTGTGCGCTCGGTCGACATCAAGGCCGACAAGGTCTCGACCTCCAACATCCTGTTGGCGTTGCGGGTCAAGGATCTCACCTACACGGCCGACCTGCCGCTGACGGGCGAGCTCAAGGGCGAACTCGGCCGCGATGGCGTGCCGACCTTCTTCCGCGGCAAGCTCGCGGTCGGCGCCGGCAATATCATCGACACCGACACGCCAGACTATCCGATGGCGATCGACCAGGCCGAGATCAACGTCGAGTGGGACGCCAATCGGCGGGTGCTGGTGGCACCGTTCAAGATCCTGTCGGGCGCGAACCGCCTGACGCTTCTGGCCCATCTCGAGCCGCCCAACGGCACCATCAACGACTGGCAACTCGGCTTCAGCGGCGGTTCGATCCTGCTCGGCGGCATCGACAACGAGCCGCCGCTCGTCTTCAACCGCATCGCGATCGGCTTCCGCTTCGACACCGACCACAAGCGCCTCTTGCTGACGCAGGCCGACATCAGCAATGGCGAGATCGGCGTCGCCGGCACGGGGGCGATCGACTATTCCGGCGAGCCCCGGCTGACGCTGGGCTTTGCGGGAACGCCGATGTCGGCCTCCGCGCTGAAGCGGATGTGGCCGACGCTGGTCGTTCCCGAGTTGCGCGAATGGGTGATCGAGCGGATCGAGCGCGGTACGCTCCAGCGCATCGAGATCGGCGTCAATTCGCCGACGAAGAACCTTCCGCGCAAGGGCCCGCCCATTCCCGACGACGGCCTCTCGGTCAACATCGTGGCGAGCGGCGTCGCGGTCCGTCCCGTGGACGGCATGCCCGTTGTGCACGATGCCGATCTGAAGGCGCGCGTCACCGGGCGTACCGCGACCGTGACCATCGGGCAGGGCATCGCCGATACGCCCGCCGGCCGCAAAGTCACGATTTCCGATTTCGTCTTCGAGGTGCCGGATATGGCGCCCAAGCCGTCGCCGTCGCGGACCAGGTTCCGCGTCGACGGACCTGTGCCCGCGGCGGCCGAGATGCTCTCGAATGATCGCCTGAGTGATCTGTCGTCGACAGTCGTCGATCCCAACACCAGCAAGGGGACGTTCACGGCGAATATCCAGCTCGGCCTTCCGGTCAAGGGCGAGCTGACCAAGGCGGACACGACCTACGCCGTCACCGCCGACCTCAACGGTTTTGCCGCCGACAAGCTGGTGATGAACCAGAAGCTGGAGGCCAACACTCTCAAGATCGTCGCGAGCAACACGGGCTATCAGGTCAAGGGCGACGTCAAGATCAACGGGCAGGCGGCCTCGCTCGACTATCGCAAGCCGGCCGAGGGCGACGCGGATGTCAGGTTGCAGGCGACGCTGGACGATGCGAGCCGGGCGCGCCTGGGATTCGATCTCAGCCCCGCCGTCAGCGGATCGTTGCCGATCAAGCTGTCGGGCAAGATCGCGGGCGGTCCCGACCAGACGACGAAGCTCGGCGTCGAGGCCGACCTGACCTCGGTGAAGCTCGACAACATCCTGCCCGGCTGGGTCAAGCTGCCGGGCAAGTCGGGCAAGGCCAGCTTCAAGGTCGTGCCGACCGCGCAATCGACGCGTCTGGAAGACATCGTGATCGAAGGCGGTGGCGCCTCGATCAAGGGCTCGGTTGAGGTCGATGCGAACGGCGATCTCATGAGCGCGAACTTCCCGACCTATTCGCCGTCCGATGGCGACAAGGCGTCGCTGAAGGTGGAGCGCAGCCAGGATGGCGTCATCAAGGGCACGATGCGCGGCGATGTGTTTGACGGTCGCGGCTTCCTGAAGTCGGCGATCTCCGGCAATTCCAAGGACGACAAGAACAAGATGAAGAACGTCGACTTCGACATCGACGTGAAGCTCGGTGCCGTCGCGGGTTTCAACGGCGAGGCGATGCGCAGCGTCGATGCCAAGATGTCGAAACGCAATGGTGCCATCAAGGCGTTCACGCTGAGCGGCAAGGTCGGCAAAGACACGCCGGTGGCGGCTGACCTGCGCGGCGGCCGTGCGCAGGGCAACCGCGAGGTGATATACCTCCAGACCAACGATGCCGGCGCGCTGCTGCGCTTCACCGACACCTATACCAAGGCGGTCGGCGGCCAGATGGTGGTGGCGATGGAGCCGCCGACATCCGAGCCGAACACCTCGCGCGAGGGCCTCATCAACGTCCGCGACTTCACGGTGAAGGGCGAGGCCCAGCTCGAACGCGTTGCCGCCGGCGCGCCAAACGGCACCGGCAACGGCGTCTCGTTCAGTGCGCTCCGCGCCGAGTTCACGCGGCAGAATGGCGCGCTCACGGTCCGTGACGGCGTGGTCAAGGGTCCCATGATCGGCGCCACCATCGAGGGCTCGATCGACTATCCCGGCAACCAGGTCTGCATGAGCGGCACCTTCGTGCCGATGTATGGCGTCAACAACATCTTCGGCCAGATCCCGTTGTTCGGCATCTTCCTCGGCGGCGGCAACAATGAAGGGCTGATCGGCGTGACCTATGAGGTCGTCGGCACGCCGGCTGCGCCCGTGATGCGCGTCAATCCGATCTCGGCGATGGCCCCCGGCCTGTTCCGCAAGATCTTCGAGTTCAACACCGGCAAGCAGAACTCGCCGTTCGAAGAATTCCCCTCGCAGTCGAACGACGGTTCGACCGGCTCGACGCGCCAGCTCTCGAGCGGCTGCAGCCTGACGCGGCGGCAGTAGGGGGCGGCTGTCTCCGACATCATGGCCGGGCTAAACACTGTCCCGGCCATCCACGCCTCACCGACACCAAGAACGTCGATGCCCGGGACAAGCCCGGGCATGACGGAGATCGCTTGGAGTGTTGTCGGCCGCCTAAGCCGCGCGCACGCCTGCGAGGAATGTCCCGACTTCGCCGGAGAGCTGCTCGGCCTGCTTGGAGAGGTTCGAGGCGGCGGCGAGCACCATGCCGGCGGCATTGCCGGTCTCGTTCGCGGCGGTAGAGACGCCGCCGATATTGGTGGTGACTTCCTGGGTCGCCTCCGCGGTCTGCGACACGCTGCGGGCGATCTCGGCGGTGGCGGCGCCTTGCTCCTCGATGGCAGCACCGATCGAGGTGGCGATGCGGCTGACCTCCTCGATGGTGGCGGTGATGCCGCCGATGGCGTCCACGGCCTCCTTGGTTGCGCCCTGGATCTGCGCGATCTTGTCGCCGATCTCGCGGGTGGCTTCCGCGGTCTGGCTCGCCAGCGACTTCACCTCGGAAGCGACGACGGCAAAGCCGCGGCCGGCTTCACCGGCGCGCGCGGCCTCGATGGTGGCGTTGAGCGCGAGGAGGTTGGTCTGCGCGGCGATGCTGGAGATCAGCTCGGCGACATGCTCGATCTGCTGGGCACCGTCCGAGAGCGCGCGCACGATGGTGTCGGTGCGGCGCGCGCTGTCGACCGCGCGTCCCGTGACTTCCGCGGACTGGGCGACCTGGCGGCTGATCTCGGTGATGGAGGAGGAGAGCTCTTCGGCGGCAGCCGCGACGGTCTGGACGCGCTGGCTGGCTTCGGTGGCGGCCGTGCCGACCACGGCGGCGCGGCGGTTGGTGCCCTCAGCCGTGGATGACATCGACTTGGCGGTGGTCTCGAGCTCGCCGGAGCCGGAGGCCATCAGGCCGACGAGCTGACCGACGGAGGCATCGAAGCGATCGGCGAGGGCGATCAGGGCGTCGCGCTTCTCCTGCTCGCTGCGAGTCTTGGTGGCGACCTGCTCGGCTTCCAGGTTCCGCGCCGTCAGCGCGGTCTGCCTGAGCACTTCGAGCGTCTCGGCCATGCGGCCGATCTCGTCGCCGCGGTCGGTCTCCTCGACCGGCTTGTCGATGGCGCCTTCCGATATCTCCTGCATGCGGTTCTTCTGGCGGTCGAGCGCGCCGAGCACGTCGCGGGCGATCAGCCAGGACAGCGTCGCCATCAGCAGCATCAGGCCGATGCCGATCGCGGCCAGCTCCAGCGTCAAGGCGCGCACGTCGGCGTCGATGTCGTCGACATAGAGACCGTAGCTGATGGTCGCATTCCAGGGCGCGAATTTGCGCGCGAAGACGGTCTTGCGCACGGGCTCGGTCTGGCCGGGGCGGGGGTAGAGATAGGAGGTCACTCCGCCCTGTACGGTCTCGCCGCCGGCCTTGATGATGGCGTCGGCGATCAGGACGCCGTTGGAGTCCTTGGCCCCAGTGATCTTGCCTTCCAGCTGCTGGTTGGCGCCGTTCACCAGGATGGAGGTGTCGGGGTTGTAGACAACGGGATAGCCCTGGTTGCCGTTGAAGTTCATGCGGCGGCCACGCTGGTGGAACTGGGCCTTGGCGTCGGCCGGCGTCAGCTTGCCGGCGGCAACCTCTTCCTGAAGCGATTGCGCGTAGTTGTAGAGCAGCTCTACCGCGGTCCGCATCTGCTGGACCCGGTCCTCCATCATGCGGCTCTTGCTGAGGACGGACGATACGCCGATGATGGCCGTGACTGTGAGAGCCGAAAGACAGACCATGCTGGCGAGCTTGGTCCGGATCTTGAGATGACTCATCAGCTTCATCGCGGCCTCGAAAGAAATGGTTGTTATTGCTCGCGTCGGTAGCATGAAGTTCTTACCAATCATGAATGGACGCGTGCGACGTGCTGCCGCGCGCGCAGCGTCCGCAGCCGGATGCGCAAGCACGCAGGCGGAAACGCGCCTCGCCGGCGCGGGGCGCGTCAGGTCGCCGAGACAGACGATGTCGGAATTTGGTGGTGACCGAGCCCGGCCGGAGCGGCAATGAAGCGATTCGTTCACCGCATCGTCATGGCCGTGCTGCTCGTGGCGGCCCTCGTTCTGATCTGGAACGTGCTGGGGGCGCGCTGAGTCGGCACCGGCAGATCCGCCGGTGCCGTCTTGCTTTCAGGTCAACCCGTGAGCGCGTCAGCGCCGCGCGTAGGCTTCGCCCGCTGCGTCGCTGTCCTTGCCCATCACTGCATCGACGCTGACCGAGCCGCCGCCGGCTGCCGAGAGATAGAGGCAGGCGAAGCAGAACAGGATCGCGGAGGTGCCGCCGTTGAGCAGCGGCAGGAACACCGGTGTTTCGCCCTTGAGCATGTGGCCCATGAAGTAAGCGAAGGCCATTTCTCCCGACAGGATGAAAGCCGTGAGGCGGGTGAACAGGCCGAGCATCAGGAGCGCGCCAAGCACGAGCTCAAGCGTACCTGCCGCGTAGATCAGCGGCGGGATGTTCGCGAAGTACGGCAGCACCGGAAACTTGAACAGCTTGGCGACGCCGTACTGGAACAGCAACAGGCCGGTGACGAAGCGAAACAGGCTCAAGAGAACCGGTTGAAAGCGAACGAGATAGGGAAAGTTCATTGGTTTGTGCCCTCCATCCAATGCTGTGACTTGGACCGCATTCGGTACCGCCTCGCAAGCCATGCACACCCGATTCGTCCTGACATTTTCGTCATGTCGGATAAAACACCGCAGGCCAGGATTTCAGCCGCGTGCGACCGCACTTTTCGCGCGTGTTCCGCGTCGCGCCCATCCGTAATTTGCCGGTGACGCGGATGCGCGCAAGTTACCTCCAGGAGACCTACCGCCGCAAGGCGGGCACGATCAGGAACGGGATCATCCCGAGCACGACGCTCGCAAGTGCGAAGGCGAGCAGCGCGTTGTAGCCGTGCGTCGCGTCATGGATCAGGCCGCCGCTCCAGGAGCCGAACGCCGAGCCGAGGCCACTGCCGATCGAGATAGTGCCGTAGATGGTGCCGACCCGCTTGCCCTGGAAAATCCTCATCGCCGTGGCGCTGATCAGCGGACCGCGCGAGCCCATCATGCTGCCGAAGCAGACGACGAAACCGGTGAGCAGCAGGATGTTCGGAGAATACTGCAACAGCCAGAGCAGGACGATGCCGAGGATCGAGATCGCGTAGCTCAGCAGCACCGACGGCCGGCGCCCGATCAGGCCGTCGAGCGCGGACACGCCGAGCATGCCGAACACAAGCACGACGCCGGAGAAACCCCAGGCGGTCGCAGCCTGCAGCGGCGGAAAGCCGGCGTCGATCAGATAGGCCACGATCTGCGCGGCAATCGAGTACATGCCGACGGCAGTGAAGAAGAAGGTCCAGAACAGCGCCCAGAAGGCGTGATGGCGCATGGCACGGAGCAGGGTCCAGCCATTGTCAACGAAGTCAGGGTCGGTCCTCTTCACGACATGCGGCGAGCCCGCGGCGAACAGTCGCCACGGCAGCAGCATCAGCGGGAGCAACAGGCCAAGTGCCGTAAAGCCGAACAGCTGGTAGGTGTCACGCCAGCCGATGTGATCGATCAGAAGCTGCGAGGCCGGCAGCAGCGCCAGCACGCCGCCGCCCATCGCCGAATACACCACCGACATTGCAGTCGGCAGACGGGGCCCGAACCAGCGGCCGAGCAGGATCGAGTTCGGCACGATGCCGATGAAGGCAACGCCGATACCGACGCAGAGTCCGATCGAGAGTTGGAACTGCCAGAGATGTTGCGCGTGGGCCGCGACCAGGAATGCCGCGCCCAGCAGCAGCAGCCCGAGCGCATACACGATGCGTGGTCCGGAATGGTCGAACAGGCGTCCGACGAAGGGCGCGGTGAGACCGCTCGCGAGCCAGGTCAGTGAATAGACCGAGACGATCTGCGCGCGGTCCCAGCCAAAACTTTCCGAAATCGGTTTCAGGAACACCGTAAAGCTGTCGCCAAGCCCGCGGCCGAGCACGGCCAGCGTGAAGCACAGAGCGAGCACGACGAGCGCGGTGCGAACAGCGTCCCGCTGATCGCTCCCGACGTTCTCCCTGGGCGTGTTCTGATCCATTGCCCGTCAGGGAGCGCGCATCCGTGCGCCCTGACAAGCAGCGAAAAGCTCATACGCCTATGCAGGCTTAAGGAGGACGTGCTTCTTCTTGCCGAAGGACAGCTTGATCACGCCTTCCGGCGTCAGATTGCTTGCCGACAGTGCCATCTTTTCGTCAGTGACCGGCTCGTCGTTGACGCGAAGGCCGCCGCCCTTGATCTGGCGCCGGGCTTCGCCGTTGGATGCAACGAGGCCCGCCTTGACGAAGGCGTTGAGCACGCCGAGGCCGGCGTCGATCTCACCCCGCGGAATTTCCACCGTCGGCAGGGTTTCGGCCAGCGCGCCTTCCTCGAAGGTGCGGCGCGCGGTCTCCGCCGCCTCGTTCGCGGCCTCGCGGCCATGCAGCAGCGCGGTCGCTTCAGTGGCGAGCACCTTCTTGGCCTCGTTGATCTCCGAGCCGCCGAGCGCTTCGAGCTTCTTGATCTCAGCCATCGGCAGCGTCGTGAACAGCTTCAGGAATTTGCCGACGTCGGCATCCTCCGTGTTGCGCCAGTACTGCCAGAAATCATAGGGCGAGAACGCGTCGGCGTTGAGCCAGACCGCGCCTTGCGCGGTCTTGCCCATCTTGGCGCCGGACGCCGTCGTCAGCAGCGGCGTCGTCAGCGCGAACAGCTGGTGGGTGCCCATGCGGCGGCCGAGATCGACGCCCATGATGATGTTGCCCCACTGGTCCGAGCCGCCCATCTGCAATTTGCAGCCGGTGCGCTTGGCGAGCTCGACGAAGTCGTAGGCCTGGCAGACCATGTAGTTGAACTCGATGAAGCTCATCTCCTGCTCGCGCTCGAGGCGCAGCCGGACGGAGTCCATCGTCAGCATGCGGTTGACCGAGAAGTGCCGGCCGACGTCGCGCAGCATCTCGATCCAGTTCAGCTTGGTCAGCCACTCCGCATTGTCGAGCATGACGGCGTCGCTCGCGCCGCTGCCGTAGCGCAGCACTTTCGCGAACACGCCGCGGATCGATTCCTTGTTGGCCTCGATCTCGGCGACGGTGCGCATCGCGCGCGTCTCGTCCTTGCCGGAGGGATCGCCCACCATGGTGGTGCCGCCGCCCATCAGCGTGATCGGCTTGTTGCCGGACTGTTGCAGCCAGTGCAGCATCATCATGGTGAGGTAATTGCCGATATGCAGCGAGCGGGCGGTGCAATCGTAGCCGACATAAGCGGTCGCTTCGCCCTTGGCGGCGAGCGCGTCCAGCCCCTCGAAATCGGAGCACTGGTGGATGAAGCCACGTTCCTGCAGGATATTGAGGAAATCCGATTTAAATGCAGTCATCTGTCGGCGTGCCTGACAATTCTTGGTTTACTGTTTCGGGAGCAATTTAAGGGTCTTCCGTGGGAACCCAATTGCTGCCCGCCGCTTGGCGCTGTGGCATTATAAGATGTGTCCCTTTGGCACAAGATCGGCATGCCGGAGGGGGTCTCTTGAGGACGCTGATCCATGATGTTGACGGCACTCGGTTTGATGAGCGGCACCTCGCTGGACGGGGTGGATGTCGCGCTGATCGAAACCGATGGAAAACAGGTGAAGGCATTCGGGCCGTCCGGCTACCGCGCCTATAGCCCTGCGGAGCGCAATCTGCTGCGCCAGGCGCTCTCCGAGGCTGTGCACCTGCCGCAACGTGACGCCCGGCCAGGGATCCTGGCCGAGGCCGAGCGCGCGGTGACACGGGCCCATGCCGAGGCGGTTGCCGCCTTCTTCGCCCAGAACCGCCTGAAGCCCGAGGATGTCGACATCGTCGGCTTCCACGGCCAGACTGTGCTGCATCGCCCCGAACGTCGGCTGACGGTGCAGATCGGTGACGCTCCGGCGCTGGCGAAAGCGATCCATATCCCCGTGATGCATGATTTCCGTGCCGCCGATGTCGAGGCGGGCGGGCAAGGGGCGCCCTTCGTACCGGTCTACCACCGCGCGCTCGCCAACTCGCTGGATCGCGAGGGGCCGATCGTGGTGGTCAATATCGGCGGCGTCTCCAACATCACCTATATCGACGGCAACGACACGCTGATCGCCTGCGATACCGGCCCGGGCAACGCGCTGCTGGACGATTTCATGTACCGCACCATGAACCAGGCGTTCGATGCGGAAGGAAAGTTCGCAGCACTCGGGAAGGCCGATGAGGCCTGGATCGCTCGCGCGCTGGAGCTGCCGTTCTTTGCGCTGCCTCCGCCGAAATCGCTCGACCGCAACGATTTCGCCGCCTTGAGGCTCGGCGACGTGGCGCCGGCGGACGGTGCTGCGACCCTGACCGCCTTCACCGCGACGGCGATCACCCGCATCATCCCGTTGTTGCCGCGGCGACCGCGGAGCTGGATCGTCTGCGGCGGCGGCGCTCGCAACCTCACCATGCTGCGGACGCTCCGGGAGCGGGTGGGATCGGCGACCGTCGAGGCCGCCGAGACGCTCGGCTGGGCCTCCGACGCCATCGAAGCCCAGGCCTTCGGCTTCCTCGCTGCGCGTGGGCTGAAGGGCCTGCCATTGTCCTATCCGACCACCACGGGGGTGCCGATGCCGATGACGGGCGGGGTCATCGCGCGGCCCTGAGGTCGGGCGATCAATGCAGATGCATTGAACTTGACGAATGCATGCAACTGCATCTATATTGGATGTAGTTGCATCAATCGCCGGGATCATTGCCATGACGACCGCACTTGAGACGCCCGCTTCACTGAAACTGATCAGCCACAAGCTCTGCCCCTATGTGCAGCGCGCCGTGATCGCCCTCAAGGAGAAGGGCGTACCATTCGAGCGGATCGACATCGATCTCGCCAACAAGCCCGACTGGTTTCTAAAACTGTCGCCGCTCGGCAAGGTACCGGTGCTGGTGGTGACGACCGATAGTGGCGAGGTCGCGCTGTTCGAGAGCAACGTGATCTGTGAATATATCGAGGAGACGCAAGGGGGCGCGAAGCTGCATCCGGCGGATGCGCTGAAGCGTGCCGAGCACCGCGCCTGGATGGAGTTCGGCTCGGCGATCCTCGGCGATCTCTGGGGACTGGAGACGACGACGGATCCGGCGACCTTCGAAACCAAGCGCCAGGCGCTCGTCGCAAAATTCGCGCGTGTCGAGGCAGCGCTTGGCGCGGGCCCGTATTTCGCAGGCGATGCGTTCAGCCTGGTCGATGCGGTGTTCGCTCCCGTCTTCCGCTATTTCGATGTGTTCGACGAACTGACCGAGCTCGGCATCTTCAGCGATCTGCCGAAGGTGCGGGCGTGGCGTGCGGAGCTGGCGAAGCGTCCGAGCGTACGCACCGCGGTCGGCGCGGACTATCCGCAATCGCTGCGGGCTTTCCTGGTGCGGCACGACGCGCATCTGCTCAAGCTCGCCGCCTGAGGCGAGCCGATGTCACAGTCCATGGCCTGGCTGATGCTGGTGATCGCCGGCGCGCTCGATGTCGGCTGGGCGATCACCATGAAGTACGCGGAAGGCTACACGCGGGTGGGATGGAGTGTTGCTTCGCTGGTGCTGCTCGCAGCCTTTGTCTTCCTGCTCGGGCGCGCGCTCAAAGTGCTGGAAGTTGGTGTCGCCTATTCGGTGTGGACCGGCATCGGCGCGGCCGGAACGTTCGTGATGGGCGTGGTGCTGTTCGGCGAGACTTTGAGCGCGATGAAGCTTGCGGGCATCGCGCTCGTCTTGATGGGGATCGCCGCGCTCAAGCTGGCTTGAGCTGCGAGCTTTGGCCCGTAGCCCGGATGGAGCGAAGCGCAATCCGGGGCTTTGTGTCCGCGGATGGAGAGTCCCGGATTTCGCTTCGCTCCATCCGGGCTGCAAGGTCTTAGCGAACGTTCGCGAGCCGCATGTCGAGATACGCCGTGATGGTTTCCATCAGCGGTTCGAGCTTGGCGTCGAAGAAATGGTTGGCGCCGGGGATGACCTGCTGGTCGATCACGATGCCCTTCTGCGTCTTCAGCTTCTCGACCAGCGTGTTGACGTCCTTCGGCGGCACCACCGCGTCCTTCTCGCCATGCACGATCAGGCCCGACGACGGGCAGGGCGCAAGGAATGAGAAGTCGTAGAGATTGGCCGGCGGCGCGATCGAGATGAAGCCTTCCACCTCGGGGCGGCGCATCAGGAGCTGCATGCCGATCCAGGCACCGAAGGAGAATCCGGCGACCCAGCAGGCGCGTGCTTCGGGGTTGATGGTCTGCGCCCAGTCGAGGGCTGCGGCGGCGTCCGACAATTCGCCGGTGCCGTGGTCGAACGAGCCCTGGCTACGGCCGACGCCGCGGAAATTGAAGCGCAGCACCGAGAAGCCACGATGCGCGAACGCATAGTAGCACTGGTACACGATCTGATGATTCATCGTGCCGTGAAACTGCGGATGCGGATGCAGGATCATCGCGATCGGCGCGTTCTTCTGCTTGGCCGGATGATAGCGGCCTTCGAGACGGCCGGCAGGGCCAGTGAAAATAACTTCAGGCATCGATGATCTCTTGATTGATTTGCTGGAGAGACGATCCGCGGCAATCAACCGATTGTGGCCTCATCGGCAGGTACCGACGGAAGCGCGAATGAAGGGTGAGAAGGCGCGCCTTGCGGTGATGCGCTGAAGGCGCGCGGTGACTTGACGGTGCGGGTTCTAACATAGGCTGAGGGTCAAAAAGCAAGCATCTTGAACATCACTCAATGGGCTCAAGATGTTAGCGTGTCATGGTCGCGTCATCAGCTGCCGCGGATATGGAATCCCGTTGCCAAGCGCGTGTCGGGGCGCCATGTCGGGCTGGATGGGCCCCACGGGCCAGGTTTCCCAAGCAAGGTAATATAATACTACATGCGGAACCGCGTTTATCTCGACTGGAATGCGACCACGCCGCTGCGCGCGGAAGCGCGACGCGCAATGCTCGCCGCCTGGGACCTGGTCGGCAATCCGTCATCGGTCCATGCCGAGGGACGGGAGGCGCGACGGCTGGTCGAGGAGGCCCGTGCCACGCTGGCAGGAGCGGTAGGGGCGCTGCCGCGGAACGTCGTCTTCACCTCCGCTGGAACGGAAGCCAACGCGCTGGCGCTGTCGCCTGGTCTGCGGCGGTCGTCCGGCGGCCCGGCGGTCGAGCGGCTGCTGGTCTCGGCCGTCGAGCACGCTTCGGTGCTGACCGGTGGCCGGTTCGCGGCGGACAAGATCGGTCTGATCCCGGTGATGCGTTCCGGTGTCGTTGACCTCGACCATCTCAGGAGCCTGCTCGGTGACGGCCCTCCGGCACTGGTTTCCGTCATGGCCGCCAACAACGAAACCGGCGCGCTCCAGCCGGTCGCGGACGTCGCCCGGATCGTCCATGAGGCCGGCGGCCTCCTGCACGTCGATGCAATCCAGGCGCTTGGCAAAATCCCGTTCCAAATCGAAGATATGGGCGCGGATCTTGCGACTTTTTCTGCACATAAGGTCGGCGGCCCCAAGGGCGTCGGCGCACTGGCTATGGCGGAGGGACTGACAGGATTGGATCCGTTGCTGCGGGGAGGCGGCCAGGAGCTGAACCGGCGCGCGGGAACCGAGAATATTGCCGGAATCGCCGGCTTTGGCGCAGCGGTGAAGGCCGCGCTTCAGGCTCTTTCGGAAGATGCGGAGCAGATGGCAACCCTCAGAAACCGCTTGGAAAATGGCATCCGAGGAATCGCCGGCGCAACGATCTTCGCGGACGAGGTCCGGCGGTTGCCAAATACCGTTCTTTTCACGGCACCCCGCCTCAAGGCTGAGACCGCCGTGATCGGCTTCGACCTCGAAGGCATCGCAGTCTCCTCGGGTTCGGCCTGTTCCTCGGGCAAGGTCCAGCCGTCCCATGTGCTGTCGGCCATGGGGTACGATCCCGCCGTGGCCCAGGGAGCGGTGCGTCTCAGTCTGGGCTGGTCCACGGAACTCGATGACATCAATAGGGCGTTAGAGGCTTGGCGAAAGCTCGGTAATACCCTACTTAAGAGCTAAGCGATGAAACACGGCTTGAACGGTTCTAAGCAGGTGCTTTCCGCCAAAAAACATCGTAATAGACACCGTAATAATCGTTCGAGTTTGATCCACCGCGGTCCTTGAAACCGCGAGCGGAGGATGGAATGCCAGCCGTACAAGAGACGGTCGAGCGCGTGAAGCGCATCGACGTCGACCAGTATCGTTATGGGTTTGAGACCCTGATCGACTCCGAGAAGGCGCCCAAGGGGCTCTCGGAAGAGATCGTAAAATTCATCTCGCAGAAAAAGAATGAACCGGACTGGATGCTCCAGTGGCGGCTCGAGGCCTATCGGCGCTGGCTGACCATGACCGAGCCGACCTGGGCGCGCGTCGATTATCCCAAGATCGACTTCCAGGACCTCTACTACTACGCGGCGCCGAAGCCGAAGAAGACGGTCACCTCGCTGGACGAGATCGATCCGGAGATCCTGAAGACCTACGAGAAACTCGGCATTCCCCTGCGGGAAGTCGCCATGCTCGAAGGCGTCGAGCCCAAGCCCGGCGAAGAAGATCCCGCCCGGCGCAAGATCGCGGTCGACGCGGTCTTCGATTCGGTCTCGGTTGCGACCACCTTCAAGGCGGAGCTGAAGAAGGCCGGCGTGATATTCATGCCGATCTCGGAAGCGATCCGCGAGCACCCTGAATTGGTGCAGAAATATCTCGGCTCCGTGGTTCCGACCTCGGACAATTTCTACGCGACACTGAACTCGGCGGTGTTCTCCGACGGCTCGTTCGTCTACGTGCCGCCGGGCGTGCGCTGCCCGATGGAGCTGTCGACCTATTTCCGCATCAACGAGCGCAACACCGGCCAGTTCGAGCGCACGCTGATCATCGCCGACAAGGGCTCCTACGTTTCCTATCTCGAAGGCTGCACCGCGCCGCAGCGCGACGAGAACCAGCTGCATGCCGCCGTGGTCGAGCTGGTCGCGCATGACGACGCCGAGATCAAATATTCGACGGTGCAGAACTGGTACCCCGGCAATTCGGAAGGCAAGGGCGGCATCTACAATTTCGTCACCAAGCGTGGCGACTGTCGCGGCAACCGTTCGAAGATCTCCTGGACCCAGGTCGAAACGGGTTCGGCGATCACCTGGAAATATCCGAGCTGCATTCTCCGCGGTGACAATTCGAGCGGCGAGTTCTACTCGATCGCGATCTCGAACGGCTTCCAGCAGGTCGATTCGGGCACCAAGATGATTCATCTCGGCAAGAACACGTCGAGCCGCATCATCTCCAAGGGCATCGCGGCCGGCAAGTCGCAGAACACCTATCGCGGCCTCGTCACCGCGCACCGGAAAGCGACCGGCGCGCGCAACTTCACCGCCTGCGACTCGCTGCTGATCGGCGATAAGTGCGGCGCGCACACCGTGCCGTACATCGAGGCCAAGAACTCCTCGGCGACGTTCGAGCACGAAGCGACGACCTCAAAGATCTCCGAGGACGTGCTGTTCTACTGCATCCAGCGCGGTCTTTCGCAGGAGGAGGCGGTCGGCCTCGTCGTCAACGGCTTCGTCAAGGACGTGCTGCAGCAGCTGCCGATGGAATTCGCGGTGGAAGCGCAGAAGCTGATCTCGATCTCGCTTGAAGGGTCGGTCGGTTAATACCGACCCTCGCGGTGCGCTTAAGCGCTCCATGCATCATTTGAATAGACTGGACACCAAAATGGCTTTGCTTGAAGTGAAAGACCTCAAGGTTCGTGTCGAGGAGCGTGAGATCCTCCACGGGCTGACGCTGACCGTGAACGAGGGCGAGGTCCACGCGATCATGGGGCCGAACGGCTCCGGCAAATCGACGCTCTCCCACGTCATCGCCGGCAAGCCCGGCTACGAGGTCACCGACGGCCAGATCCTGTTCAAGGGTGAGGATCTGCTCGAGATGTCGCCGGACGAGCGCGCCGCCAAGGGCGTGTTCCTGGCGTTCCAGTATCCGGTAGAGATTCCCGGCGTCGCCACCATGAACTTCCTGCGCACCGCGCTGAACGCGCAGCGCAAGGCACGCGGCGAGAGCGAATATTCGACGCCGGACTTCCTGAAGAAGGTTCGTGAGGTCTCGAAGTCGCTGAACATCCCGCAGGACATGCTCAAGCGCGGCGTCAATGTGGGCTTCTCCGGCGGCGAGAAGAAGCGCAACGAGGTGCTGCAGATGGCGCTGTTCGAGCCGAGCCTGTGCATCCTCGACGAGATGGATTCTGGCCTCGACATCGACGCGCTGCGCATTGCGGCCGACGGCGTCAACGCGCTGCGCTCGCCCAAGCGCGCGATGGTCGTCATCACCCATTATCAGCGGCTGCTGAACTACATCGTGCCCGACGTGGTGCATGTGATGTCGAAGGGCCGTGTCGTGAAGAGCGGCGGCAAGGAACTGGCGCTGGAGTTGGAAGCATCCGGCTACGCCCAGTTCGAGGATGCCGCGTAAGGAATTTTGCAATGAACGTTGCTGTGGCAAAGACCGGAAAGGGCCGCGCGGTGAGCGATCTCTTCACCAGCGCCGAGGGCCGGCTGCCGGGTTCGACCGCGGTCACCGCCGTGCGACGCGAGGCGTTCGAGACCTATGAGCGTCTCGGCCTTCCGAACCGCCGGATCGAGGAATGGAAATACACCGACCTGCGCGCGCTGGTCGGCGAGGTGCTGCCGCTGGCAGCCGCGCCCGATGCGGCCGCGCTGAAGCGCGCCGCGGACGCGGTGAAGACGCATGCGATCGCAGGAGCCCGCAAGCTGGTCCTGGTCGACGGCGTGTTCGCAGCCGATCTCTCCGACGTCAAGGCGCTCGCCTCCGAGGCCGGCTTCAAGACGCTGCGGGAGACGCTGGAGAAGGATGCCGGTCTGTTGAAGACCGCGTCCACCGATGCCGTGATCGCGCTGAACGCCGCAATGGCGACCGATGGCGTGGTGCTGTCGATTGCCGACGGCGCACAGCTGTCCGCACCGATCCAGATCATCCACATCGCGACCGCCACATCGGCGTCGGCCTTCACCCGCTCGCAGGTCAGGATCGGGAAGGGCGCGCACGCCACCATCGTCGAGAGCTTCGTTGCGGCAGGCAGCAAGGCTTACCAGGTCAATGATGCCGTGATCGTCTCTGTCGGCGATGATGCCGACGTTGCGCATATTCGCCTGATGGACGATGCACCCGACGCCGTGAACGTGACCTCGCACTTCGTCACCGTCGGCGCCAACGTGAAGCTCAAGTTCTTCAATATGACCACCGGCGCGGCTGTCAGCCGCCTCCAGGGCTTCATCACGCTGGCGGGGGAGGGCAGTGAGCTCTCCGCCAACGGCGTCAACCTGTTGCAGAAGACCGAGCACGGCGACACCACGCTGGTGGTCGACCATGCCGTGCCGAACTGCGTCAGCCGCGAGATCTTCCGCGCCGTGATCGACGACCGCGCTCATTCGGTGTTCCAGGGCCGCATCATCGTCCGCCCCGACGCGCAGAAGACCGATGGCAAGATGATGACCCGCGCGCTGCTGCTCTCGGATGAAGCCGAGGCCGACAACAAGCCTGAGCTCGAGATCTTTGCCGACGACGTCTCCTGCGGTCACGGCGCCACCGCCGGCGCGCTCGACGACAGCCTGTTGTTCTATCTGAAGGCGCGTGGCCTGCCGGAGAAGCAGGCCCAGGCGCTGCTGATCCAGGCTTTCGTGGGCGAGGCGATCGAGCAGATCGCCGATGACGGCTTACGCGAGCATGTGATCGGCATCGCCGAGCGTTGGCTGGAGCGGCGCCAATGAGCACGCATCCTGCAGTCAAGAACGGTGCCTATGACGTCGCGCGCGTGCGCCAGGATTTCCCGGCGCTCGCGATGCAGGTCTACGGCAAGAAGCTGGTCTATCTGGACAACGCCGCCTCGGCGCAGAAGCCCAGCGCCGTGCTCGACCGCATGACGCAGGCCTATACGAGCGAATACGCCAACGTGCATCGCGGCCTGCATTACCTCGCTAACGCGGCGACCGAAGCCTATGAGGGCGGCCGCACCAAGGTGGCGCAGTTTATCAACGCGCCCCGTACGGAAGAAGTGATCTTCACTCGCAACGCGACCGAGGCAATCAATCTGGTCGCCTCGTCCTGGGGCGGGCCGAACATCAAAGAGGGCGACGAGATCGTCCTCTCGATCATGGAGCACCATTCCAACATCGTGCCCTGGCATTTCCTCAGGGAACGCCAGGGTGCCGTGATCAAATGGGCGCCGGTCGACGACGAGGGCAACTTCCTCATCGACGAGTTCGAGAAGCTGCTGACGGCCAAGACCAAACTGGTCGCGATCACGCAGATGTCGAACGCGCTCGGCACCATCGTGCCGGTCAAGGAGGTCGTGAAGATCGCCCACGCCCGCGGCATTCCTGTGCTGGTCGACGGCAGCCAGGGCGCGGTGCATCTGCCCGTCGACGTCCAGGACATCGGCTGCGATTTCTACGTCTTCACCGGTCACAAGGTTTATGGGCCGACCGGCATCGGTATCCTCTGGGCCAAGTACGACCACCTCGTCGCAATGCGTCCCTTCAACGGCGGCGGCGAGATGATCCGCGAGGTCTCGCGCGAGGTCGTCACCTATGGCGATCCCCCGCACAAATTCGAGGCGGGCACGCCCGCGATCGTCGAGGCCGTCGGCCTTGGCGCGGCCATCGACTACGTCAATTCGATCGGCAAGGAGCGTATCGCCGCGCACGAGCACGATCTCACCACCTATGCCCAGGATCGGCTCCGCGAGATCAATTCGCTGCGGCTGATCGGCACGGCACGGGGCAAGGGCCCGGTGATCTCCTTCGAGCTGAAGGGCGCACACGCCCACGACGTCGCCACCGTGATCGACCGCCAGGGCATCGCGGTGCGGGCCGGCACCCATTGCGTCATGCCGCTTTTAGAGCGGTTCAACGTAACGGCCACCTGCCGGGCCTCGTTCGGCATGTATAATACGCGGGAAGAAGTCGATCATCTGGCACAGGCGCTTTTGAAGGCGCGGGATTTGTTCGCATGAGTGACACGGCCGAAATCAAAGCTAGTCCGATGGAGACCCATTCGGCGCTGCCGCCGGAGGAGACCGAGCGGCTGACCACGGAGATCATCGCCGGGCTGAAGACCGTGTTCGACCCGGAAATCCCGGCCGACATCTACGAGCTCGGCCTGATCTACAAGGTCGAGATCAAGGACGATCGCTCCGTCGACGTCCAGATGACGCTGACGACGCCGAACTGCCCGGCCGCCGGCGAGCTGCCGACCATGGTCGAGAACGCGGTTGCCAGCGTCCCCGGCGTCGGCGTAGTCGACGTCAAGGTCGTCTGGGAGCCGCCGTGGTCGCCGGAACGCATGAGCGACGAGGCGCGCCTCGTGCTCAACATGTGGTGACGCGTAACCTCAGCATTGAATTTGCTCCGCAACGGACCAGATAGATAAGATGACCCAGGCGACACCAGCATCCACTCCGAAGCCGCGGCGACCGCGCCCGCAGGTGATGCGGCTGACGGACGCTGCTGCCCAGCGCATCACCGAGCTGACCCAGCGCGCCGATTCCGAGATCGTCGGCCTGCGCGTCGGCGTGAAGAACGGCGGCTGCGCCGGCCAGTCCTACACGGTCGAATACGCCCACGACGTCCGCCCGACCGACGAGGTCGTCGAGGACAAGGGCGTCAAGATCCTGGTCGATCCCAAGGCCGTGCTGTTCCTGCTCGGCACCGAGATGGACTACAAGGCCGACAAGATGCAGGCCCAGTTCGTCTTCAACAATCCGAACCAGATTTCCGCCTGCGGCTGCGGCGAGTCGGTCGAGCTGCGGCCGGCCAAGATCGACGGGTAACGCTTTCCCAATACTCTCGTGTCCCGGACGCGCCGCAGCGCCCTTGCGCTGCTGCGCAGAGCCGGGACCCACGCTATAGTCACCAGCGCAAGAGACTGGGCCCCGGCTCAGCAGCGCATCGTTACACGTTGCGCTGCGTCCGGGGCACGAGGGTGCCCATGGACCGCGAATTTCTGACCGACCTGTTCGCCGATTTCGGCCCCATCACCATCCGAAAAATGTTCTCCGGCTACGGCATCTCCGCCGACGGCATCAACTTCGCGCTGTCGCTGCGTGCCGGCCTGTTCTTGCGCGCCGACGAGGTGACGATCCCAGACTTTGAAGCCGAAGGCTCAAAGCCGTTTCAGTACTCGACCCGCGCCAAGACCGTGGTGGTCAACTCCTATTGGGAGCTGCCGGCGCGCCTGTTCGACGATTCCGCGGAGCTAGCACAATGGGCGAGGGCTGCCCTCGCTGCCGCCCAGCGTGCAAAGGTGAAGAAGCGGCCGAAGAACAAGGTGGCGAAGAAGCCAATCGCCAAGAAGCACTCGGCCAAGAAATCGGTTCGTAGGGTGGGCAAAGCGAAGCGTGCCCACGGTTAGGCTGCTGATTGTGGAGAGATGGTGGGCACGGCGCTTGCGCGCCTTTGCCCACCCTACGAGCCTCAATCCACGGCTTTGGTCAGGCCAACCCTCATGTCCTTGGCGGTGAAGACGCAGACGCTGTCGGCAAGCACACGGCCATCGGCAATTCCGAGCACCAGCTTGCCGCGGCGGACCATCCGCATGGCGACCTCGTAGCGCACGCGTCGCGTCTCCGGAGTGATGGTGCCCGTGCACTCGACTTCGCCGACGCCGATGGCGCGGCCCTTGCCCGGTGAGCCCGACCAGCCGAGCCAATAGCCGACCATCTGCCACATCGCATCCAGGCCCAGGCTTCCCGGCATCATCGCATCACCTCGATAGTGACAATCGAAGAACCAGTGGTCCGGCACGATATCCAGCTCGCCGACGATATGGCCCTTGCCGAATTCGCCGCCGTCCAGGCTGATTTCCGTGATGCGGTCCATCATCAGCATCGGTGGCGCCGGCAATTGCGCATTGCCGGGGCCGAAATAGCCGCCTTCGCTCGATCTCAGCAGCTCATCCCTGGTGTAGGACGGTTGCGGCGCGTGAAAATCATGGGGATTGGGCACGACGACAAGTCCTTTGCGGGCTCGGGTGCAGGCGGCCAATGTTGTCGTGTCAGATGTTGTTCGCCACGGAATAATGTCAAGCGGCGATGCTGTAGGGTGGGCAAAGCGAAGCGTGCCCACGGTTCGAAATAATCATGCCGAGATCGTGGGCACGGCGCTTACGCGCCTTTGCCCACCCTACGGCAGCTCTTTGAAAATCTACGCCACCCGGCTGTGGGTCTCGACCGCGTATTCCGGATCGGCTTCGCAGATCACGCGGTTGCGGCCGTTGCGCTTGGCGGCATAGAGGCAGGCATCCGCACGTTCGATCAGCGCGTCGGTGTCGTCGCCCGGCTTGAGCATGGAGACGCCGACGGAGATGGTGACGCGGCCGAGGATCTCGCCGGTGGACTTCTTCTTCAATTCCTTCGCCATCACCGCGCGGCGGATGTGGTCGGCCACCGTGAGGGCCTGACGCAGTGCGGTATTGGGGAGCACGACCGCGAATTCCTCGCCGCCATAGCGCGCGGTGATGTCCTGGCCCTTGATGGTCTGCTTCAGCGACAAGCCGACGAGCCGCAGCACCTGGTCGCCGGTGAGATGGCCGTAGGAATCGTTGAACGACTTGAAATGATCGATGTCGAACAGCAGCAGCGACAGCGGCTCGCCCGAGGCGAGGGCGCTCTGCACCGCCATGTCGATCATACGGTCGAAATATTTGCGGTTGCCAAGGCCCGTGAGCGGATCGGTCAGGCTCTCGGCGCGGATCGCCTCCAGGCTCTGCTGGAGATTGCTGATCTCGTTCATCGACAGCGTCAGCCGGTCTTCCAGCGTCTTGTTGGTCTCGCGCATCTCGCTGGTCGAACGCAGCAGCGTCTCGACGATCGCCTTGATCTGCTCGCGGTTCTTGGCCGACGCCAGTTTCTCGGTGGCTCCCGACAGGCTGGCATCGTAGGAGCCGGTCATGCCGAGTGCATCGCTCAAGACCTTCATCACGTCGTCGATCTCGCCGATGACGCGCGCACCGACCTTGTCGATGCGGTCGGTGGTCTTGATGTGGGAGAGATAGGTCTCGTAGATCTGCTCGAGATCGGCTTCAGTCAGCTTGCCGCTGCGCGCCAGCGTCTCATTGACGATCTTGTTGAGCGGCGCGTTGTAGCCGGTGGCGTAGACGTACCAAATCTCATAGTTGCGGGGAATTGCCGTCTGCCGTAGCGATCGGATCTGCCCGAGTGCTACCTCGGCGAACGCCATCGTGCGTTCGTGTTCATCGAGAACCTTGACCACGGAACATACCCCACAGCGGTCGATGCGCCGTCGACCGCAGCAATGCTTAAATTATGTTCGTAGGCTAACGGACGATCGTGAACACCCCGTAAATATACGTTCACGAATGCATCTAAAAAATTGTGCGGCGGCTTTGCTCAACCGAAACCTGGGGCGCTTCGCGCCTCAGGCTCCGGCGGGGGAGGAGCGAACCGGCCGCAGCAGAAACGCCGGCAGATGCGAATGATCGCCCGGCTCGCTGTCGGCTTCGCGCTGGCGGCGGGGCTCGGGGCGGCCGATCGACGGCACATGCGAATTATTAGCCTGCTGGCGCGCGTCGTGACGCGGCTCGGCCCTGCGCTTGTCGTCAGAACGATGCCTGGCTTCAGCGGGCTGTCTTGCCTCCGAAGAACTCTTTGCTTCGGAAGAATGTCTTGCTTCAGAAGATTGTCTTGCCTCGGAAGCATGTCTCGCCTCGCCACGGGGCTCGCGCGGCTCGTGGCTGCGCTCACGATCGCGGCCGCGCTGCGGCTTGCCGCGTCCGCCGCGTGAACGTTCGCGGCCGCGCGACTCGCGCGGACGCTCGGTCCCATCGGAGGCTTCGGCGTGGATTTCAAAGTCGCCTTCGGCGCGCGGAATGCTCTGGCCGATCAGCTTCTCGATTGCCACCATCGACTTCTGGTCGAGCGGCGTCACGATCGAGATCGCGGTGCCGGTGCGACCGGCGCGGCCGGTGCGGCCGACGCGGTGGACGTAGTCATCGGGATGGTGGGGGACGTCGAAATTGAAGACGTGGCTGACCTCGGGAATGTCGAGGCCGCGGGCGGCAACGTCCGAGGCGACGAGAAGCGGTAGCTCGCCCTTGCGGAACTGTTCGAGCGCCGCCATGCGGGCCGGCTGGTCCATGTCACCGTGCAGTGCGCCGACGCTGAAACCATGCTTCTGGAGCGATTTGTGAACGATGGCGACTTCGCGCTTGCGATTGCAGAAGATGATCGCGTTCTTGAGGTCCTTGGCCTCGCGCAGCAGGCGGCGAAGCAGCTCGCGCTTCTCATGCGCCTCGCGTCCCGCGGGCACCTGCGACTGCGTGACGGTCACGGCAGTGGTGGCAGGCTTGGACACTTCGACCTTCTGCGGATTGTGCAGGAAGGCTTCGGTGATGCGCCGGATTTCCGGCGGCATGGTCGCGGTGAAGAACAGGGTCTGTCGCGTGAACGGTACGAGCTTACAGACGCGTTCGATGTCGGGGATGAAGCCCATGTCCAGCATGCGATCGGCTTCGTCGATGACGAGCAGCTCGACCCCGGTGAGGAGTAGACCGCCACGCTCGGTATGGTCGAGCAGGCGGCCGGGGGTGGCGATCAGCACGTCGACGCCGCGCGTCAGCTTGGCATCCTGGTCGCCGAAGGAAACGCCGCCGATCAGAAGCGCGACGTTTAGTTTCTGGCCGGCGCCGTAGCGGTCGAAGTTTTCCTTGACCTGGGCCGCGAGCTCGCGGGTCGGCTCGAGGATCAGCGTGCGCGGCATGCGCGCCCGGGCCCGGCCCTTTTCGAGGATGGTGAGCATCGGCAGCACGAAGGCCGCAGTCTTGCCGGTGCCGGTCTGGGCGATGCCGAGCACGTCCTTGCGTGCGAGGACGTGGGGGATCGCCTGTTCCTGAATGGGGGTGGGGGTGGTGTAACCGGTGGCCGCCACTGCGGCGAGGACTTTTTCGGACAGTCCGAGATCTGAAAAGGACATTGAGCCTCTGGTCGAAACCGCCGTTCGGAATCGAGGGTAATAAGGCTGTCGCGTTCCACCCCGAAACGGCGCGCTCTCAAAGAAGCTGGGGGTGCTGACTCACGCGAACAAAGCGCCAGGCTCAGGAATCGGTCTTCGATCTGAGCCGCGTCGCCCCGGAACATAGGCGGGAATCGGCCAAAGTCAATGGAGCGGGCGCGGGAAGGTCCTAAAAAACCTGAGGTTTTTACCAAATAGCGGGTGCGACTGGGGTTTTTCCGCGCAACCCCGCGCTCCGGCCTGAGCCGCCAAAACGGCGGCTAACGCCTATCGGAGCCCTGCGCCCGGAAGTCGCCTGGGGCCATGCCATAAGCGGCATTGAAGACCCGGTAGTAGGTTGCCAGGCTCTCGAAGCCGCAGGAGGTCGCGATGTCGGCGATCAGCCGCTCCGGTGCCTCACGCATCAGGCGGCGGCTCTGTTTCAGGCGTTCGTCCGTCACGGTCTGTGAGAAGCTCTTCGCCGCAGTCTCGAACAGCATGTGCAGGTGGCGTACGGACACGCCGAGCTCGTCGGCCACCATCGTCGGTGCCAGATCCGGGTTTTGCAGGTGGCCCGCGATCAGGCGCTGGGCCCGCGAGAGGCGGGCGGTCCGTAGCGCGGCCTGTCCGCGCCGGCTGCCGGGCCTGACGATGCCGCGCTCGATCAGCGCCAGATGGGCCAAAGCCTGGACGAGGGAGGTCGCATTGCTGGCGCCCTGATCCGTGGAGGCTTCGCCGAGCTCGGCAAAGCAGGCCCCGAGCAGGGGCGCCAGGGTGGGATCGCCGAACGTCCGGGGCGCAAGCTCGCGCATGCGTTTGTCCTGCGCCGGGATGCTGCTGACTGGAATCTTCAGGATCCGCAGGTGGAAGCCCCCGGCGCCCAGCGGCGCCGTGCGGTAGGGCAGGTCGGTATGGCTGGTGGCGAAATTGCCCGGGGCGATCGCGAAGTCGTTTCCGCGCATGCCGCCGAACCAGCCGCCGCTGCCGAGTTGCTGGTAGACGCAGATGCTGTCGCCGGGTGCGTAGGCGATGTCGGAGCTGCTGCGCTCGACCGTATATTGCGAGGCCTTCAGCTCGACGAGGCCGGCGCCGCCAAGCTGGCGCAGCGAGAATTCGCCGAAGAAGTCCGCGCGCCGTTCGCGCTCGAGTTCGGCGGTTACGCCGAACAATCCCTTCGAGCGCACCTCGCGCCAATAATCGAAGCGATCGTGCGGCTCGACTTCGTCGGTACACCAGCGATACACGGCAGCCCCCTCGCTTCGAGCGCGTTTGCCTGATGCCAAAGAAAAAGCAGATTCCGGCGCAATCTGCCATAGGCAGATCGTGGAACCGGGGCCCGGGCCCTTGAACCCTCGTTACATCTGGGCCGGCTATCACACAGCGGCAGGGGGTCCAATGAACTGCTGTTCGAGGGAAGCGGCGTGGCGCCGTTCTGCAACGGGAATTTTGCGATGACGCGTCGGCTTTTCGGAATTCTGGCGGCCCTTGGCCTGGCGGCGGGCCTGAGCGGCTTCGTAGCTCCCGCCTATGCCGAGAAGCGTGTCGCACTCGTCGTCGGCAACAACGACTACAGGAACGTTCCGAAGCTGCTCAAGGCGGTCAACGACGCCCGCACCATGGGCGATACGCTGAAGCAGCTCGGCTTCTCGGTGATGGTCGCCGAGAACCAGAGCCGGCAGCAATTCTCCGAGACCCTGCTCGCCTTCGACAAGACGATCGAGCCAGGCGACACCGCATTCTTCTTCTACGCCGGCCACGGTTTCGAGATCGCGGGCCAGAACTACCTGCTGCCGACCGACGTGCCGGCGGCGACCGAAGGGCAGGAAGAGCTGGTGCGTGACGCCTCGATCCTGGCCGACCGCATCGTCGAGCGCCTCCAGAACAAGAAGGCGCGGACCTCGATCCTCGTATTCGACGCCTGCCGCAACAACCCGTTCGAGCGCAAGGGCACCCGCGCAGTCGCCGGTGGCGGCGGGCTTGCCCCGATGGTGCAGCTGCCCGAAGGCGTGTTCTCGGTGTTTTCGGCTGGTCCCCGCCAGACCGCGCTCGACCGCCTCTCCAACGACGACGCCAATCCCAATTCGGTGTTCACGCGCACCTTCGCCAAGGAGCTGCTTCAGCCCGGCGAGAACCTCGTGCAGGTGGCGCAGCGCACCCGCCGTGCCGTCAGCGAGATGGCCGATACCGTCAAGCATAGGCAGGTGCCGGTCTATTTCGACCAGATGGTCGACGACGTCTTCCTCAGCGGCATGGCGAAGGATTCCGTCGCGAGGCCGGCTGATCCGCCACCGCAGAAGCTCGCGGCGCTACCTCCGGTGTCGGTGCCGCAACTGCCGAAGGAGGAGACCCTCAACGCGCCGATCGCGAGCTTCTCGCGGCACAATGGCGGCTGGAGCGTGGTGTTCTCGTTCGCCGACCCGACTCTCGGCATTTCCTGGCGCATGGCCGGCAAGGGCGATTTCCGCGAGACCGGCTTCATCGACACGCTCGATCCGCGCACGCGCAAGCGGATGCCGAACCCGTCGATCGAATTGCCGCCGGATGCACAGGCCGGCACCATCGAGGTCCGCTATGTCGATCAGTCCGGCGACATGCAGGGGCCGTTTCCGATCAGGTTCGATCCTGAGGCCGCGCTGATCCGCGACCAGCGCAAGATCCTCGACATGACGTCGACGAGCTGGCTGTCCTTCCGCGAGTTCAACGGGCTGCTGGTCTACTACACGCACCTCGTGTCCTATCGCTGCGCCATCCGCGAGGTGCGCATCGGCATCGACACTGCCGTGCCCAACCAGGTGCTGAGGATGCCTGCTTGCGACATGCGCGACCCCAGTGCGATCACCGCCGGCATGCCGCTCTACATGAAGCTTGCGCCCGCCACGCAGTCCCTCTCGGTGGAGCTGACCTATCGCGACGGCAGCGTCTCGGAGATCAAGAGTTTCCGCAGCGCGAATCGCGGCAATAATTGAGGCCGTGTTCATCGGGCGGGGCGTGACGGGATGGACGAACTTAAATCGGACAAGCCAACGGTGGAAATGTTAGAGCTGGGGATGACAAAATTCATCATCGTCGCGCTGCTCACGACGCTTCCGGCTCTGGCGCAAACTGCTCCAATCCCCACGCAGCCACTGACCGACCGGGAACGCGTCCAAGCGGACCGTGCGAAGGCCGCCCAGGATGAAAAGGTGGCTCCGATGACGCGTCCCTGGGATCGTGATTCCGATGGCAAGCGCCCATGGGAACGGAAGTCGAAGCCCTGAGGTAGCGGACGTCCGTTCGCCGCAGGCGACGGAACAACTCCTTGGTCACCCGGATTGTCTGTCAAACCAGGGAGACGATCCATGATCCGCAAGTCCATCCTCATAGCTTTCGCATGCGCTGCGCTTTCGACGACCGCTTTTGCCCAGGGAGGCGGAGGTGCTGGCGGAGGAGGCAGCGGTGGTGCGGGTGGCGGTGCCGGTGCTGCTGCCGGTACGGGGACCGGGGGCGGAAGCGCGGGATCCGCTGCCAGCTCGGGTGCCGGAATGGGCACCTCATCCGGCAGCGCCAATTCGGGGCCGTCGGCTCCTTCGGGAATGGGCACTCATGGCACCACTACCGGTGCCAACGTCAACACCAATACCGGCTTGAACAATCCGAACGCTCAGTCCCCGACTGCAAACGGCACCTCGCCAGCGGCCGCGCAAGCTGGACGGAACGCAGGTGTCGGTCATGCGCCGAACGGGTTGCCGATCGGCAGTCCGGGCACCGGGACCAGCAATGAGGATCAGAAATAGTCTAGATCCCGTGCAGAGAGCCCGCCGCAGTGCGGGCCTTTCCGTTGCCGCGCAAGTGGCGACCGGCTGCCGTGACGCGCGCGGCTGATGGTAGACGCGGCTCCTCGCCGCGAGCAACGCTAGGCCCTCGGCTCGCTCTCTTCCGCATCGCAGCTTCGGCGCGTGTCCTGATAACGACAGGGCGCGCGGCTTATTCCCGGGATCGGAAGGGCCGGCGTGATCTGAGCGGCCGGCCGGCGTTGGAGATCGCGCATCCAAATTCAAGCGCCGTTCGACCGGAATTGGCGTTACATTGCCCGCCATATCTTGATCGCTACTCGCATCGCGGATCGTGGCTGCAATGACATCCGACCAACAACCGAACCGGACGAAAAGAGTCCGTTGCTGCATTGTCGGCGGCGGGCCGGCCGGCATGATGCTCGGCTATCTCCTGGGGCGCGCCGGCATCGAGGTTGTGGTGCTGGAGAAGCATGCGGATTTCTTCCGCGATTTCCGCGGCGACACCGTGCATCCCTCGACGCTCGAGGTCATGGACGAGCTCGGTCTGATCGACGGCTTCCTGAAGCTGCCGCATCAACGCCTACAGAAGATGGACGGCCTGTTCGGCGGCACACCGGTGCGCATCGCCGATCTCAGCCGGCTCCACACCAAATACCCCTTCATCGCCTTCATGCCGCAATGGGATTTCTTGAATTTCCTGCGCGAGGCCGGCCGGCGCTTTGCCTCGCTCGAGGTGATGATGAGTACGGAGGCGGTCGATCTAATCCGCCGCGGCGAGACGATCGCCGGGGTGCGGGCGAAAACGCCTGACGGCATCATCGACATCGAAGCCGATCTCACCATCGCCTGCGACGGCCGGCATTCGACGGTGCGCGAGCGCGCCGGCCTCGTCGTCGAGGAAATCGGCGCGCCGATGGATGTGCTGTGGTTCCGCGCCGGCCGCAAGGCCGACGAGACGGAAAGCGTGTTCGCGCGCGTCGAGCCCGGCAAGATGATGATCACCTTCGATCGCGGCGACTATTGGCAGTGCGCCTATGTCATCGCCAAGGGACAGCATGAGGCGGTGAAGGCGAGGGGACTGCAGGCGCTGCTCGACGACGTCGTGCGCATGGCCCCGATCCTCAGGTCCGGCATCGCCGACGTGAAGAGCTTTGACGACGTCAAGCTGCTGACCGTCGCGATCAACCGCATGGCGCGCTGGACGCGGCCGGGTCTGCTTTGCATTGGCGATGCCGCGCATGCGATGTCTCCGGTCGGCGGCGTCGGCGTCAATCTCGCCGTGCAGGATGCTGTCGCAACCGCCAATCTGCTGGCGGACAAGATGCAGCACGGCTGCCCGTCCGAGAGCGATCTCGATGCCGTGCGCCGTCGCCGCGAGTTCCCGGTGAAGATGACGCAGCGAATGCAGGTGATCGTGCAGAACAAGATCATCAGCGACGCCTTGCAAGGCAGTGACCGGCCGCTCAAGGTGCCGCTGATCGTGCGCCTCATCACCGCGCTGCCATGGCTGCAGGGCATTCCGGCGCGCCTGCTTGCGCTCGGCGTGCGGCCCGAGCACGTGCACTCGAAAGCTGCGCCGGCAGCGTAGCGCGGGAATTCGGTAGGGATAATGTTGCGTTAAACCGCGTGTGCAGCGTTGCGAGGGTGCAACAGCGCCGACGGATTTGCGGACCGGCGCGTGCCCATGCGCCGCGTTAACTCTCTTGATTCGAATTTTAGTAACACCCGTCTGTGACCGTGCGTCCATCAAAGGACACGGGGTTGTACCATGCGTAACAAATTGATTGCCGCCTTCGCTTGCACGACCGCTCTGGTTTCGACGGGCGCGGCCTCCGCCGCCGATCTCGGCGCGCGCTACACGAAGGCGCCAGCCTATGTGGAGCCCCTGTTCAACTGGACCGGTTTCTATGTCGGCGGTCACATCGGCGGCGCATGGACCAACCAGCAGTTCATTAACAACGGGACCGGTGCGCCGTTCGGCGATCTCGTCCCGGGCGAGGGCTATCGTCAGCGCAGCGCAGGCATCATGGGCGGCGCCCAGATCGGCTACAACTGGCAAGCCAACAACTACGTGTTCGGCATGGAAGGCACGATATCCGGCCTCGACAACAAGGGCTCGTTCACGAACACCGCGTTCGGTGCGGGCGACGACGTGTTCTCCTGGCGCACCAACGTGCTCGCGACCGTGGTCGGCCGCGCCGGCTTCGCCGTGCAGAACAACCTCTTCTACGTCAAGGGCGGCTATGCCGGCGCGAACAACCGTCTGTCGGTCAGCGACACCATCGGTGTGTCGGGCTCGGGCGGACAGACCCACTGGGCCAACGGCTGGACCGTCGGCGCCGGCTGGGAATATGGCGTCACCCGCAATTGGATCGTCGGCCTCGAATACAACTACGCTGCCTTCGGCAGCCAGACCTATCAGCTCGGCGGCACCTCGGGGAATTACACCTTCGACGCCAAGCCGCGCGACATCCAGTGGGCCGTCGTGCGCGCGAGCTACAAGTTCGACGCACCTGTCATTGCCCGTTACTGAGCACGTCGACGACGCAACGCGACCAACGATCAAAAAAAGCACTGCCTAAATTCAAAAGCCCCGGATTTGTCCGGGGCTTCTTTTTTTGCGTTGTTGAATGGCCGACAGGCCCGGCCTCAGGCCATCACCGAGAAGCCGCCATCGACGGGGATCGCGGTGCCCGTGACGAAGTTCGATGCTGGCGAGGCCAGGAACACGGCAATGCCGGCGAAGTCGTCGATGTCGCCCCAGCGCCCCGCAGGCGTGCGCGCCAGCACCCGCTCGTGCAATCCCGACACCTGCTGCCGCGCGCCGCGGGTGAGGTCGGTGTCGATCCAGCCCGGCAGGATCGCATTGACCTGGATGTTGTCGGGCGCCCAGGCATTGGCGCAGGCACGCGTGTACTGCACGATGCCGCCCTTGCTTGCCGCGTAGGCGGTGGCGAAGCTCGCACCGAAGATCGACATCATCGAGCCGATGTTGATCACCTTGCCGTTGCCTGACGCCTTCAAGGCCGGATAAGCGAGCTTCGAGCATAGGAAGGCGCTGGTGAGGTTGGTGTCGATCACCTTGTTCCACTCGTCGAGCTCGAGTTCGTGCGGCGGCTTGCGGATGCTCATGCCGGCGTTGTTGACGAGGATGTCGATGCGGCCGAGATCCTTCACCACGCGCGCGATCATGGCTTCGATCGCGGCCTTGTCGGTGACATCGGTCGCAACCGCGATCGCCTTGACGCCGCGCTGCCTGAGATCTTCGACTGCTGCTTTGGACTTGGCCTCGTTGCGTCCGACCACGGCAATGTCGGCGCCGGCATCGGCAAGGCCGCGCGCCATGCCGAGCCCGATGCCGCCATTGCCTCCTGTTACGATCGCGACCTTGCCGCGGAGCTCGAACCGGCTGGATGTCATGCTTGTATTCCCTGGTTTCTTTTATTGGTTGCTCTGCCAGATCAGCACCAGCCCGAAGCCGGCCATGGCGGCGCCATAGGCGGCCCAATGCAGCTGGTTGACCATGAAGCTCGATCGCGGCCAGGGCACCGTACCCGTGCCCTGTCCAATCCAGAGCAGCCCAACGGCGAGGGCAAACAGCCCTGCTACAAGCAGAAATCTGCGCATGCATTCCTCCCCGTCGGTCCGTTTCCGTCGCGACTCGCGGCACGAACGATTGCTGCGGCCACGAAAGCTTGGGGCACACAGTAACCGTAGCTTCGGTTCGGATACAATGGCGCCGCCGGCAGAAGCCAACGCGGCGAAGCCCAGCGCATGTCGCGATGCGGGGGCGGGCGATCACCAATGTTATGTGAGTGATCGGAGTTCGGCTCGCTGCGTACGACACTGAAGTCGAGCATTGGTCGCCGACCAGTCCATAACGAAAAAGCCCCGGCGATGCCGGGGCTTTGACGTCTGAACTTGCGTTCGGATCAATACTTCGCGACGACCGGACCGGTCCAGTTGAAGCGGTAGACCAGCGAGGTCGAGATCGTCTGGTTCCAGCTGTTGGCGCGGACGCTGTTGATGAGCGGCGCGTTGGTGCCATCCAAGAGCTCGGTTTGGGTTTTGGCGTTGTAGAAGGCCGAACGATACTCGGTCTTCATGAACCAGCCCGGCGAAGTGATACCGAAGATGTTCAGGCTGTTCTCGACACCGCCGCCGACGAACCAGCCGTGACGGTCGTAGCTGGCGAGATGGACGCCCACGGGAGTGCCGCCCAGCGTCGTGAAGTTGGTCTGACCGAAGTGGGCGCCCGAGTAACCGCCGTTGACGTAGGAGAGAACGTTCGGGGCGACCAGCCAGCCGAGGCGCACGCCCGCGGCCCAGGAGGTTTCCAGCTTCTGGTTGCCGGTGATGCCGAAGATGGGATCCTGGATGGTGGCGCGGATGCTGCCGAACTGGGCGTCGCCGAACACACCGGCAACCCAAGTACCGCTGAACTGCCAGTCGTAACCGGCGCCGACGGTGCCGAACCAGCCGGAGCCGCCCTGGCGCTGTGTGATCGTCAACGGAGTGCCGGTCGCCGTGTCCACGATGCTCTGGTCGGCATTGGAGAGGCCGCCGCCGCCGCCGCCGAAGACGTAGAAGCCGGTCCAGTTCGCGACGGGCGCCGGCATCGGGGCCTTCACGTAGGGACGGGCACCGAGATCGGCCGCCGAGGCCGAACCGGTCATCGCGGCAACCGCGGTCAGAGCGAGCAAAACCTTCTTCATGATAAAAATCCCCAACCTTGGTCTGTGTAGCAGCGCGAGCGCACTGAAGTTCGTGTCATCTGATGTCCGGACTATAGACGTTTCTCGCCGGAATGCTGTTGCCGGGCAGGCACAGTCGCCGGAAAACGCCGATACGCGGGCATTTCGGTGGCGGCTGTCGAAATCTGGAATAATCACATAAATTCAAAGCCTTACTGAGCTTTTTGGAATTCAACCTCGGGTAAGGTTTCGTTAGTAAATCCCGCCTTGTCCGAAATGGAGGCAGTCGTGCCTCCGCCTGAGCGCCGTGAGTCGTTGGCCGAGTCGCAACGACGGTGCCGGGAATCGCTCAAAGCCGTACGGACCGCAGCGACGTCGTCACCCCCGCAAAGCAAAAGAGCCCCGGCTTTTCGCCGGGGCTCTCGATGAAGCGCTACAGCGCCGAGGACTCACACGTCCAGCAGCTCTTCGCTGGCAAACTCGGCCTTGTCCGAGATGAACGCGAAGCGCGCCTCGGCCTTGGTGCCCATCAGTCGTTCCACCGAATCCGCCGTGGTGTCGCGATCGTCGGCGAGCAGCACCACCTTGAGCAGCGTGCGTTTGCTCGGATCCATCGTGGTCTCCTTGAGCTGCGCCGGCATCATCTCGCCGAGGCCTTTGAAGCGGTTCACCTCAACCTTGGCGTTGGCGTTGAACGTGCTCTTGATCAGCTCTTCCTTGTGCTTGTCGTCGCGCGCGTAAACCGACTTGGTGCCGTGCGTGAGCTTGTAAAGCGGCGGCACCGCGAGGAAGAGGTGCCCTTCGTCGATCAGCCGCGGCATCTGCCGGTAGAAGAAGGTGATCAGAAGCGAAGCGATGTGGGCGCCGTCGACGTCGGCATCGGTCATGATGATGATGCGCTGATAGCGCAGATCCTCTTCGCGGTATTGCAGGAGCTGGCCGCAGCCGATGGCCTGCACGAGGTCGGAGAGCTGGGCATTGGCCGTCAGCTTGTCCTTGCCGGCGGAGGCGACGTTGAGGATCTTGCCGCGCAACGGCAGCACGGCCTGGGTCTTGCGGTCGCGCGCCTGCTTGGCGCTGCCGCCGGCCGAGTCGCCTTCGACGATGAAGAGCTCGGAGCCTTCGGTGCCGGCGTCGGTGCAGTCGGCGAGCTTGCCGGGCAGGCGCAGCTTCTTGCCGGCGGTCTTGCGCGCCGTCTCCTTTTCCTGGCGGCGCCGCAGCCGCTCCTCGGCGCGGTCGATCACGAAATCGAGCAGCCTGTTGGCCATGTTCGGATTGCCCGAGAGCCAGTGATCGAACGGATCCTTCATCGCCTGTTCGACGATGCGCTGCGCCTCCGCGGTGGCGAGACGATCCTTGGTCTGGCCCTGGAATTCGGGTTCGCGCACGAACACCGAGAGCATCACGGCGGCGCCGACCATCACGTCTTCCGACGTAATGGACGAGGCGCGCTTGCCCTGGCCGACGCGCTCGGCGTGATCCTTCAGGCCGCGCAGCAGCGCGCTGCGCAGGCCGGATTCGTGCGTGCCGCCATCGGGCGTCGGGACGGTGTTGGTATAGGAAGAGAGAAAGCCGTCGGCATCCGCGGTCCACGCGACCGCCCATTCACAGGCGCCATGCGCGCCGTTGCGGCCCGACTTGCCCGAGAAGATGTCGGGATGCACCAGCGTGTCGGCGTGAATTGCAGCCGCCAGATAGTCCTTGAGGCCGCCGGGGAAGTGGAACGTCGCTTCGGCCGGGACGTCCTCGACGCCCTTGAGCAGTTCGGGCGCGCAATTCCAGCGGATCTCGACGCCGCCGAACAGATACGCCTTCGAGCGCGTCATCTTGAACAGGCGCTGCGGCTTGAACGCAGCCTTGGCGCCGAAGATGTCGGTATCGGGCTTGAAGCGGACGCGCGTGCCGCGGCGGTTGTTGATCTTGCCGAGATCCTCGAGCTTGCCTTTGGGGTGTCCGCGCTCGAACGTCATGCGGTAGAGCTTCTGGCTGCGCGCGACCTCGACCTCGAGCAACGAGGAGAGGGCGTTCACCACGGAGATGCCGACGCCGTGCAAGCCGCCGGAGGTCTCGTAGACCTTGGAGTCGAATTTGCCGCCCGAATGCAGCGTGCACATGATGACTTCGAGCGCCGATTTCTTCGGGAATTTTGGATGCGGGTCGATCGGAATGCCGCGGCCGTTGTCGGTGACGGTCAGGAAGCCGTCCGCGGAGAGCTCGACGCCGATGAAGGTCGCATGTCCCGCGAGCGCCTCGTCCATCGAGTTGTCGATGACTTCGGCGAACAGATGATGCAGCGCCTTCTCGTCGGTGCCGCCGATATACATGCCGGGCCGGCGCCGCACCGGTTCCAGGCCTTCGAGCACCTCGATGTCGGCCGCGGTGTAGTCGGCTTCGCCGCCGGTTCCGCGCGAAGCCGCCTTGGCAGGCGCGCGAGGCTTTGGCTCATCGCCGCCGAAAAAATCGTCTTTTGCTTTGGGTTTCAACTGCTTGGACATATATCTTGATACGCTTTGAGGGCCGCATCAGCGGCGAATCGGTTAGGCCGACTATGCCACTTCTGACTTGGAAAGGTTACCGCGGGGCGGGCCGGGCGGTTTGGTTGGGAGCCAATCCCGGCGATTTTACGCCGCAGGCCCTGCAATTCCCGGCAATTTGACCGGACCGTCCGCGTCGAGCGAGTTTTGTGACTTGATGTCACACAAGCCCTTGGCTTACCAGTCTTTTTCATCGAGCAGCACCTTGAGACGGGGCGGGAAGGCTTTTTTTAGATGGAGCAGATTGCGCACGCCCTGGCCGATTTCGTGCGCGTTCACCAGGCCTGGGCGGCTCCGATCGTGTTCGTGCTCGCCTTCGGGGAATCGCTGGCCTTCATCTCGCTGCTGATCCCGGCCTGGGGCGCGCTGGTTGCGATCGGTGCGCTGATCGGGGCGAGCGGCATCAGCTTCTATCCGGTCTGGATCGCCGGCGGCCTCGGCGCGGCGCTCGGCGACTGGGTCTCGTACTGGTTCGGCTACCGCTACAAGGAGAAGGTCGCGCAGATGTGGCCGCTTTCGCGCTATCCGGAACTCCTGCCCAGAGGCGAGGCTTTCGTGCGCAGCTGGGGCGTCCCCAGCATCTTCATCGGCCGCTTCTTCGGCCCCTTGCGCGCCTCGGTGCCGCTCGCGGCCGGCATCTTCGAGATGCCTTATTGGAGCTTCCAGGCCGCCAATTTCGTCTCGGCCTTGATCTGGTCGGCCGTGCTCCTGCTGTTCGGCGACGTGCTTGCCAAGATCATGGAATGGATCTGGCGGGTGATCTGACGCCGAAACCTTGACGGAAACCTGATCTGGCTTTATAGCCGCGCGCCATGATCAACGCCGCGACCATCCTGTTCGCCCGTCGCCGCCGCCGCTCTTTAGCGGTTTGGGCGGTCGATCGCGTTTGAGATCATCGTCTTTGCCGCTGGATCCGATCCGCGGCATTCTCTCTCCTGTCAGCGCGATCTGATCCGGCGGCCCCCCAAGGAGGCCCAGCAGGAGACCACGATGTACACGCCACCCTTTTTCAAGCAGGACCGCGCCGCAAGCCTGAAGTTCGCCGAAGAGCGCGGCTTCGGCACCATGTGCGCCTTTGACGGCAAGAAACCGGTCGCTTCCCCGCTGCCGTTCTATTTGACCTATGCGGCTGACGGCACGCCGCAGGCCGCCTTTCATGTCGCCCGTCACAATCCGCTGCTAAAGCTCGCGGACGGCGCAGTGTCCTGGCTGCTCGCGGTCAATGGCCCCGATGCCTATGTATCGCCGGACTGGTACGTCTCGCCGGACCAGGTGCCGACCTGGCTCTACCAGTCGGTGCATCTGAGCGGGCCGGTGCGGATGTTGTCTGACGACGAGCTGGCGGTGCAGATCGACACGCTCAGCGACAAGTTCGAGAACTGGCTGCTGCCGAAGAAGCCGTGGACATCGGACAAGATGACGGCCGGACGGCTGGAAGCGATGAAGAAGGCGATCGTGGGTCTGGTGATGACGGTTGAGGAGGTCGAAGGCAGCTTCAAGCTCAACCAGCACAAATCGGACGCCGACTATGCGGCGATCGCGAATGCGCTCAGCGCCGGCGATGCCGACGCCAAGCAGATCTCACATTTGATGCGGCAGGCAAGGCCGCAGGTTTTTGCCGACGACACGAACATGCTCGAAGGGAGCGCACTATGAGCCTCGCTGACATCAAACAGGCCCCGAAGGGCGCTGCCGCCAAACCCGCAACCGTCTTCGTCGACGGCGGCTCCGGCACCACCGGGCTCGGCATCAACGAGCGGCTGAAGCTCCAGAACGACGTCGTCGTGAAGACGATCGCCGACGACAAGCGCAAGGACCCCGCGGCCAAGAAGGCGCTGATGGAGGAGGTGGATCTCGTCATCCTCTGCCTGCCCGACGATGCCGCCAAGGAAACGGTTGCGTTGGTCGACAGCATGGGCGCTGCGGGCCCGAAGGTGCTGGACGCCTCGACCGCGTACCGCGTCGCGCCTGACTGGGCCTACGGCTTTCCCGAGCTGACGCCGGATCAGGCCGGCAAGATCAAGGCCGCCAAGAAGGTCTCCAATCCCGGCTGCTATCCGACCGGCGCGATCGCGCTGCTGCGGCCGATCGTCGATGCCGGCCTGTTGCCGCAGGATTACCCCGTCGCGGTCAACGCGGTGAGCGGCTATTCCGGCGGCGGCAAGTCGATGATCGCGAGCTTCGAGGACGGCAGCGCGCCATCCTTCGAGCTCTACGGCCTCGGCTTCGAGCACAAGCATCTGCCGGAGATGCAGCTCTATTCGAACCTGACGCGGCGGCCGATCTTCATTCCGTCGGTCGGCAACTACCGGCAGGGCATGCTGGTCTCGGTGCCGCTGCAGCTCGACACGCTGCCCGGCAAGCCCGGTGGTACCGATCTGCAGGCTGCGCTCGCCAAGCGTTACGCCGGCTCGAAATACGTCAAGGTGATGCCGCTTCAGAACGAGGCGGCCAAAGGCGGCCGGATCGAGCCGGAGGCGCTCAACGAGACCAACGTGCTCGAGCTCTACGTCTTCGCCAGCGACAAATATCACCAGGCCGTGCTGGTCGCCCGGCTCGACAATCTCGGCAAGGGTGCTTCCGGCGCGGCCGTGCAGAACATGCGGCTGATGCTGGGATTGCCGGAGGAGTAGGGCAGTCTCGTGCCCCGGACGCAGCGCAGCACTCCTTCAGTGATGCGCTGCAGAGCCGGGGCCCATGTTTTCTGCTTCGTTTGCGGCGTTTTGGGTCCCGGCTCGCGCTTCGCGCGTCCGGGACACGAAATCAAACCACCTTGAAGATCGCCAGCGCCAGCACGGCCTGGGCGAGGAAGCCGACGGTGAAGGCCAGCGTGCGGAACACGGGAATGCCGATCGCGTAGACGATGAGATGCGCGACGCGGGACCAGAAGTAGACGGCGCAGGCGAGCACGGTCCATTTTGTCGAATAGTCGATCGCGTTGAGGATCAGCACCAGCGGCGCAAAGAGCACGAGGTTCTCGACCGCATTGTCATGCGCGAACATCAGGCGGTTCGCCCATTCCGACTGCGGCTTGTCGCCGCGCGAGGGGTTGGCCAACGCGCCACTGAGGCCGCGGACCTGGCACCGGTTGATGGTGTAGGGGATCCAGAGGATCCCGGTCAGGATCACAGTCAGTGTCAGCCAGAACAATTCGCGCGTCATGGTTCGATCCCCTCTGTCGTCGCTGCGTTGAGCGCGAGTCTATACAAAAGCGCGGAAGATTCCGCTATGCGCGGACCCTGACATAGCTGCCGGGCGCGTCCTCGATCGGGGGCAGGGCGTCGCTGCCGACGCTGCGCGCCGGGACTTGCTCCGGATCGAGCTCGCCCAGCCATTGGCGCCAGTCCGGCCACCACGAGCCCTTGTGCTCCACGGCGTCCTTCATCCATTGCGCGACGTTGACGTCCTTGATGTTGTCGTTGGTCCAGTACTGGTACTTGTTCGAGGCGGGCGGATTGACGACGCCGGCGATGTGGCCCGAGCCCGACAGCACGTATTTCACCGGACCGCCGAAGAACTGCGAGCCGTACAGCACCGATTCAGCAGGCGCGATGTGGTCCTCGCGGGTGGCGAGGTTGTAGACGGGAACCTTGACCTTGGAGAGATCGAGCAGCGTGTTGTCGAGCACCAACGTGCCGGTGGAGAGCCGGTTCTCCAGATAGCAATTGCGCAAGTAATAGGAGTGGTTCGACGCGGTCATGCGCGTCGCGTCCGAATTCCAATGCAAGAGGTCGAACGCGCTCGGCTGCTGCCCCTTCAGATAGTTGCTGACGACGTAGGACCAGATCAGATCGTTGGAGCGCAGCATGTTGAAGGCCATCGCCATCTTCGAGCCTTCGAGCACGCCGGCCGCCTTCATGTCCTGCTCGAGCGCCGTGATCTGCTCCTCGTCGACGAACACCAGGAGATCGCCGGCATGGGTGAAGTCGACCTGTGCCGCGAAGAACGTTGCGGACGACACGCGCTGGCGGCGCTTTTCGGCGAGCCAGGCCAGCGTGGTCGCGAGCATGGTGCCGCCGACGCAATAGCCGGCGGTGTGCACCTTCATCTCGCCCGTGACCCTCTCGATCACGTCCATCGCCGTGAGCGGACCTTCCTTCATGTAGTCTTCCCAGCTCTTGTTGCCGAGCCGCTTGTCGGGATTGACCCATGAGATCACGAACACGGTGATGCCCTGGTCGACGCACCACTTGATGTAGGATTTCTCCGGCTTGAGATCGAGGATGTAGAACTTGTTGATCCAGGGCGGCACGATCAGGAGCGGGGTGCGCAGCACCGTCTCCGTGGTCGGCGAATACTGGATCAGCTGCATCATCTCGTTCTGGTAGATCACCTTGCCCGGCGTCGTCGCCATGTTGACGCCGACGACGAGGTTGTCCGGGTTGGACTGGCGGATCTTCAGCATGCCCTTGCCGGCTGCGATGTCCTCGGCCAGCATCTTCAGGCCGCGGGCGAGGTTCTCGCCGCTGCTGGCCACCGTTTCGCGCAGCACCTCCGGATTGGTCAGCACGAAGTTGGACGGCGAGATCGCGTTGATGACCTGCTGGACGTAGAACTCCGCCTTGCGGCGGGTCTGCGGATCGAGCCCCTCGGCGTCACGCACCAGCTCTTGAGCCCATTTGGTCGTGAGCAGATAGAGCTGCATCACGAAATCGAAGAACTGGTTCGACTTCCATTCCGGGTCGGCAAAACGCTTGTCACGCGGCGAGGGCGCGATCGCGGGCGGCGCGTCCTGGCCGGCCATGCGGCGCACCGCCGAGCCCCAGAGGTCGAGATAGTCCTTGGCGAGCTTGGTCTGCAGATCGGAGGAGCGGGATGTATCCGACAGCCAGTATTCGGCGACCGAGGTGAAGGTCCTGACGACCTCGGTGAGCTCGGGCGGCGGGCGATCCTGCACCTCGCCGCTCTCGCGCGGCTTGAGGTAAGCGGCCAGTGCCTTGCCGCCGCTCTCCATCGCCCGCGCGACATTCATCGCGAAGGCTTCCGCATCGAACTTCGTCTCGGGTTTGGGCGTATCGGTCGTGGCCATATTCATGAGCAGAACAGTAACGATTCATTCCGTATTCGTCACCGCGAAGCTCGCATGTTTGACGTTAAACACTCTCGAAGATGTGTTGCACTGCGACAAATCTTCTTGGTTCCGTCACATTCGGGCCGCACCGCTCGGCTTGGTGGGCATTGGCTGTTTTCTCGCTCGCACCATTTGGGCAGCAATGGTTTGAGCTTGGGCGCGGTCTTGGGTAAGGTTGCCCGGGGCCGTGCTTTGGGACGAGTAGGGGATTTCCCAAGTGTTGGCGTTGTGGGACCTGCAAAAGACGCTGCCGATCCGCGGCGCGCTGCTGATCGCGGCGCTCGCCGTCGGCGGCTGCTCGAGTCAGCTCGCGGATATGACGCCTACGGACGCGCAGGCGCATCCCAGGGAGCCCGGCACCTATCTGCCGGTGCACGACCTGCCGCCGGATCGCGATCAAGCGGTCATCCCGCCGGAGCAGCGCGCCAAGATCGAGGCTGAGCTCGCTGCCGCGCGCGATCGCCAGGCCGTCGCCGGCAAGGATGCGAAATGAGCCGCTCCAAGGTAATCGCTGGCGCCCCCGCCTTGCCGTGCTAAAAGACCACGGTTCAGCCGAGAGTCAGGGCGAACGACTTCAGTCTTTGTCGTCGATGATTGCTCTAAGCATTTGATTTTGAGTAATTTTCACGACGAAAATGGACGCCTTTCCGAAGCGCCGTCCCGGCCTGTCGATTCTGTCCTGACCGGTTGCCCCGGAGCCCAGAGAGCCATGGAAGAATTTTACCGCATCCGCCGCCTTCCGCCTTACGTGTTCGAGCAGGTCAATAGGGCCAAGGCGGCCGCGCGGAATGCCGGCGCCGACATCATCGACCTCGGGATGGGCAATCCGGATCTGCCGGCCCCCTCGCATGTGCTGGAAAAGCTGAAGGAGACGCTGGGCAAGCCGCGCACCGATCGCTACTCGGCGTCTCGCGGCATCCCCGGACTGCGCCGGGCCCAGGCTGGCTACTACGCCCGCCGCTTCGGCGTGAAGCTCAACCCCGATACCCAGATCGTCGCGACGCTGGGCTCGAAGGAGGGCTTTGCCAACGTGGCGCAGGCGATCACCGCGCCCGGTGACGTCATCCTCTGTCCGAACCCGAGCTACCCGATTCACGCCTTCGGCTTTTTGATGGCGGGCGGCGTGATCCGCTCGGTGCCTTCCGAGCCGACGCCGCAGTTCTTCGAGGCGGTGGAGCGGGCGATCGTGCATTCGATTCCTAAGCCGCTCGCGCTCGTCGTCTGCTATCCCTCGAACCCGACCGCCTATGTGGCGAGCCTCGACTTCTACAAGGACCTCGTCGCCTTCGCGAAGAAGCACGAGATCCTGATCCTGTCCGATCTCGCTTATGCCGAGGTCTATTTCGACGAGAACAATCCGCCGCCCTCGGTGCTCCAGGTGCCCGGCGCGATGGACGTCACCGTCGAATTCACCTCGATGTCGAAGACCTATTCGATGGCCGGCTGGCGCATGGGTTTTGCCGTCGGCAATGAGCGCGTGATCGCGGCGCTCGCCCGCGTCAAATCCTATCTCGATTACGGCGCCTTCACGCCGGTGCAGGTCGCGGCGACCGCCGCACTGAACGGTCCGGACGATTGCATCAAGGAGATGCGCGACACCTACCGCAAGCGCCGCGATGCGCTGGTGGAATCGTTCGGTCGCGCCGGCTGGGAGATCCCACCGCCGGAGGCCTCGATGTTCGCCTGGGTGCCGCTGCCCGAAGCCTTCCGCAGCGTCGGCAGCATGCAATTCGCGACCCTGATGGTGGAGAAATCCGGCGTTGCGGTCTCGCCCGGCGTCGGCTTCGGCGAGCATGGTGAAGGATATGTCCGCATCGCCATGGTGGAAAACGAGCAACGGATCAGGCAGGCCGCGCGCGGCGTGCGACGCTTCCTTGAAAGCGGCATCGAAACGTTGCACAACGTCGTTCCGCTCGCCAATCGGCGTTAAGTTCTCTTCGGCAGGTTTTCTAAGTCATCATGGTTGCACCCCTGAAAGTGGGCATTGCGGGGCTCGGCACCGTGGGCGCCGAAGTTGTCCGTCTGATTGAAACGCAGGCCCGCGTGCTCGCAGGCCGCAGCGGCCGCGGCATCCGCGTCGTCGCCGTCACCGCGCGCTCGAAGGCGAAGAAGCGCGGGATCGACCTGCGCGGCGTCGAATGGGTCAAGGATCCCATGGCACTGGCCACGCATCCCGGCATCGATTGCTTCGTCGAACTGATGGGCGGCGCCGGCGATCCCGCGCTGTCGGCCGTCGAGGCCGCGCTCAGCGCCGGCAAGTCGGTCGTCACCGCCAACAAGGCGCTGCTCGCGAAGCACGGTTTGAAACTGGCGAAAGGCGCTGAAAAGCACGGCGGTGCGCTGAATTACGAGGCAGCGGTCGGCGCCGCGATCCCCGTCATCAAGACGTTGCGCGAGGGACTTGCCGGAACCGGCGTCAACCGCGTTTATGGCATCCTCAACGGCACCTGCAATTACATCCTGACCCGGATGGAGCAGGAAGGCCTGTCCTTCGCCGAATGCCTCGCGGATGCGCAGCGGCTCGGTTATGCCGAAGCCAACCCGTCCTTTGACGTCGACGGCCATGACACCGCGCAAAAACTCGCCATTCTCGCCAGCCTCGCTTTCGGCACGAAAGTTGCTCAAAGCGCGGTGTATGTCGAAGGCATCTCCTCCATCGCGCCGGAAGATCTGCGCGCGGCGGCCGATCTCGGCTACCGCGTCAAGCTGCTCGGCGTTGCGGTGCGCACCGCCAAGGGCATCGAGCAGCGCGTGCATCCGACCATGGTTCCGAAATCCTCCTCGATCGCGCAGGTGATGGGCGTCACCAATGCGGTCACGATCGACGGCGAGGGCATTCCGCCGATCACGCTGGTCGGCCCCGGCGCCGGCGGTGCCGCGACGGCATCCGCCGTCGTCGCCGATATCGCCGATGTCGCGCGCGGAATCCGCGCCAATCCGTTCGGCCGGCCCATTTCTCATTTGCGCGACACCAAGAAGGCGCCGATGGAGCGGCACGAGGGCGGCTATTACATCCGCCTCCTGGCGCGCGATTTTCCCGGCACCGCGGCTGCGATCGCGACCCGGCTGGCAGAGCAGAAGATTTCGATCGAGTCGATCGTGCAGCGTCATCCCAATGGCGGCGCTGCGCCAGCCGACGGCAAGGCGGTTCCTGTGCCCGTCATCCTGATCACCTATGCGACGCATGAGGACGCGGTGCGCCGCGCGCTCGCCGCCGTGCAGAAGGACAAGGTGATCAGCGGACGGCCGCAGGTGATACGAATCGAGAAGAATTGACACGGTTCGAACGAACTGTGGGTGTTACGAGTTGATACGGACGGAGATTTCCGTCCCAAACGTTTCGAAGGAGTGAGCCGATGTCGACCCATATTTCAGTCCCGCCGCACGCGTTGCTCGAGCGCATCCTTACGCTGGAGATCGTGCGGGTGACAGAGCGGGCGGCAGTGTCGTCGGCGCGGTTGCGCGGGCACGGCAATGAAAAGGCCGCCGACCAGGCTGCGGTGGATGCGATGCGCCGCGAGCTCAACAAGCTCCCGATCGAGGGCACCATCGTGATCGGCGAGGGCGAGCGCGACGAGGCGCCGATGCTCTTCATCGGCGAGAAGGTAGGCCTGAACGCCGGCCCGCAGGTCGACATCGCGGTCGATCCGCTCGAAGGCACCACGCTGTGCGCCAAGAACATGCCGGGCTCGATCGCCACGATGGCGATGGCCGACGGCGGCACGCTGCTGCACGCTCCCGACGTCTACATGCAGAAGCTCGCGATCGGGCCGGGCTACAACAAGGGCGTCGTCGATCTCGATGCAACGCCGGCCGACAACGTCCGCCGTCTCGCCAAGGCCAAGGGTGTCCAGCCCGACGGCATCACGGTTCTGGTGCTCGATCGTCCGCGCCATGCCAGCATCATCGAGAGCGTACGCTCGACCGGCGCTGCCGTGCGCCTCATCACCGACGGCGACGTTGCCGGCGTGATCCATTGCGCCGATCCCGACAATACCGGCGTCGACATGTATCTCGGCACCGGCGGTGCGCCGGAAGGCGTGCTCGCGGCCGTGGCACTGCGTTGCATCGGCGGCCAGATGCAGTGCCGTCTGATCCTCGATTCCGACGAGAAGCGCGAGCGCGCGGCCAAGATGGGCGTCAACGATCCCAAGATGATCTACGGCATCGAGGACATGGCGCGCGGCGACTGCCTGTTCGCCGCCACCGGCGTTACCACGGGCTCGCTGCTCTCGGGCGTCAAATTCCGCAAGGATGGCGTGATCGAGACCGAAACTGTGGTGATGCGCTCCGTCACCGGCACCGTGCGCTACATCAAGGCCGAGCATCGCGAGCTGGCGAAGTTCCATCTGGACTAAGTAAGGATAACTGCCCGTCATTGCGGGGCGACGCAAAGCGTCGAGCCCGGAATCCATAGGGTGGCAGAGTCTGAGGCGATATGGATTCCGGGTTCGCGCTCCGCGCGCCCCGGAATGACCAACGATAAGAACACGAGGAAGCGCCATGTCCGAACTCTCCGCCGTCAAAGCCTTGGTGTTCGACGTGTTCGGCACCGTCGTGGACTGGCGCACCAGCCTGATCTCCGACTTCATGTGGTGGAGCAGGCAGCGCGGCATCAGCGCCGACTGGACCGCTCTGGTCGATGGCTGGCGCGGCATGTACATGGCCTCGATGGACGAGGTGCGCAGACATCCCGAGCGCGGCTATGTCATGCTCGACGATCTGCACCGCCGCTCGCTGGAGAAGCTGGTCGCGCAGTTCGCGATCAAAGGCCTCACCGAGGCCGATCTCGATCATCTCACCAAGGGCTGGCATCGCCTCAATCCCTGGCCGGACAGCGTCGCGGGCCTGACGCGGCTGAAGTCGAAATTCGTGATCTCGCCGCTGTCGAACGGCAATGTCGCGCTGCTCACCAACATGGCGAAGTTCGCTGGCCTGCCTTGGGACCTCATCATGTCGGCCGAACTGTTCGAGCACTACAAGCCCGATCCCGAGACCTATCTCGGCGCAGCAAAGCTGCTTTGCCTCAAGCCGGAGGAGGTGATGATGGTCGCTGCCCACAACGGCGATCTCGCGGCCGCCCAGAAGAACGGGCTGAAGACCGCGTTCGTCGCACGGCCGACGGAGTACGGTCCGCTCCAAAAGGTCGATTTCGAAGCCACCGGCAATTGGGACATCGTCGCCAAGGACTTTGGCGGGATCGCCGATAGGCTCGGCTGCTAGCCGGCATCTCGATAGGATGTACGCGGCCAGCAATGGTCCGGACGGCACGCGCCGCCCGGACCTGATCTCGAGAACCTACAGCGTCATCTGCATCGGTTCGGGATAATAGTGGAAGCCCTCACCGGCCTTGGCGACATGACCGTAGCCTGGCCAGGCAAAGTGATAGGACATCACCGGGGTCTTGTTGGCCGCCAGCATCGTCAGCAGTTTGACGCGCGATTCCGCCGCCTGCTTCGGGTCGGTGTCGTAGGAGAATTCCATGCGCGGCCGCTCGAGCAGCAGCACGGAATGGTGCGAGAGGTCGCCGAGGAAGGCGAAGGACTTGCCGGCCGACGACACCATGAAGATGGTGTGGCCGACGGTGTGACCGGGCGCGGAGATCGCCTGGACCCCCGGCAGGAATTCCTGGCCGTCCTTGAAGAACACGATCCTGTCGCGGACCGGCAGCAGATTCTTGCGGGCGTGAACCACGAAGTCCTTGGCCGGGCTGCCGAGCTTGCCTTCGTCGGTCCAGAAATCGAAATCGGTCTGTGAGATGTAGATCTGTGCGTTCGGAAACAGCGGCTTGCCGCCTTCGTCGACGATGCCGCCGATATGGTCGATATGGGCATGCGAGCACACCACGGCATCGATGTCCCCCGGCTTGATGCCGGCCTCGGTCATGCTCTTCTGCTGCCGGCCGGTGCTGGCGCCGAACATCTTCGATGAGCCCATGCCGGTATCGAACAGGATGAGCTTGTCGCCGGTGTTCACGATCGGCGAGTTCTGTTCGAGCACGACGTTGTCCGGCGACAGGAAATTGTCCGCCAGCATCTTCTTCACCTCTTCCTTGGGAACGCCGGTGAAGGTTCCGGAGGGATCGCCGAGCGGCAGCGGCCCGTCGGACACGACGGTGACCTCGGCATCGCCGAGAACGAAGCGGTGCCAATAGGGAGTCTGGGTGCCAAGCTTGGGTGCCCGCGCCATAGCGCTGGTGCCGAGCATGGCGCTGGCACCAAGGCCCGCTCCAAGCGCGAGTAGGGATCGACGGGAGACATCGACTGTCATGCGTTTCCTCGCTTTTGTCTTTTGTTTTGCGCGATTGTTCGCGCGTGGGGACCGGCCTGATCGGCCGCGCGGCCGCAGGTCGGCAGAGAAGTATGCTGCTCCGGCCGCGACAAGCTAGCAAGTGGAATTAGTGCGCAGATTCACGCGGAGCGAGAACGAGCCGCGGCAGCGGGCCGGCCGCGTGTGGACGCGCGCTCCGCTGGCCAGGACAACGCGAATTGCGCCTTACGCAATTCTCAGCATGAGATCGGTCCCTTCCGTCTCGGCAAAGCCAGCCTGCAGGACTTCCTCGCGCTTGTGGCGGAGATGCGCGCGCAGAATGTGAGAGAGGCCGGCGCCGTCGCGGCGCTGGAGCGCGTTCAGGATGGCGTCATGCTCCTTCACGGCGAGCGCCCAGCGCTGCGGCGTCATCGGCGTGACGTAGCGCGCGCGCCGGATGCGCGCTGTTACTGATGTGTAGAGCCCCGCGAGCACGGGATTTCCGGCTGCGGTGACGATGGCCTCGTGGATGGCGCGATTGCCGCGGTAGTACTGGATCAGATCGCCGTCGCGATAATGCAGCACCATGGCCGCATGCGCGGCGGCGATCTCGTCGATCTCGGCGTCCGTGATGCGCTCGCAGGCGAGCTCGCCGGCGAGGGCCTCCAGGCCCTGGCAGACCTCGAACAGGTCGCGCATGTCCTTGTCGGTCAGTTTTGCTGCGCGTGAGCCGCGATGCGGCAACAGCTGCACGAGGCCTTCGGCGGCCAGCACCTTGAGCGCCTCGCGCAGCGGCGTGCGCGAGATCTCCAACCGTTCACATAGCTCGCGCTCGGGAATCCGCGCGCCAGGCGGGATTTCGCCATCGAGCAGGATGGCGCGGATACGGCCGACGACTTCCTCGTGAAGCATGGGGACCAGCGCTCCAATTTTGAATGCAAAACTGGGATAATCGATTGGTGTTCTGAAGTTCCAGCTTGCTAATCGCAGATTTTGCATTCAAAAATGTAAAAAACAAGAGGATATGAGGAAATGGACCTGGCGATGGAGGCAGACGACCTCGTTTTTGAATGCAATGACGGCATCGGGCGGATCACCTTCAACCGTCCGCAGGCCCGCAACGCCTTCACCTTCGCCATGTACGAGCGGCTCGCCGCGATCTGCGAGGAGGCCAACAGCGATCATGCGATCAAGGTGCTGGTGCTGCGCGGAGCCGGCGACAAGGCCTTTGCGTCCGGCACCGACATCAATCAGTTCCGCGAGTTCAAGACGCCGCAGGATGCGATCGACTACGAGAACCGCATCGATCGGGTGCTGACCACGCTCGAACAGTGCCGCGTGCCGACCATCGCGGCGATCAACGGCTTTTGCACCGGCGGCGGCGCCGGCATCGCTGCGGCCTGCGACCTGCGCATCGGCACGGCAAGCGCGAAGATCGGATTCCCCATCGCCCGGACGCTCGGCAATTGCCTGTCGATGTCCAATGTCAGCCGTCTTACCGCACTCATTGGCGCCGCGCGCGTCAAGGACCTGATCTTCACCGCACGCCTCGTCGACGCCGCGGAGGCTGCAAGCGTTGGGCTGCTCGGCGAGGTGGTCGAGGATCTTGCCGCGCTGGACAAGCGCGCCGACGAGGTCGCCAGGCTCGTCGCCAGTCATGCGCCGTTGACGCTAAATGCGACCAAACAGGCGGTGGCCCGCCTGCAACGGCGGCTGACAAGGGACGAAGGCGAGGACCTCATCCTGATGTGCTACACGAGCCAGGATTTTCGCGAAGGGCTCGATGCTTTCCTCAACAAGCGCGCCCCGCAGTGGCGCGGTCAATAGGACGGGCCCGATGCAAAGCGATCGATCGCAATCCAACTCGCGCCGTTCGGGACCGCTGGCCGGCCTTAGGGTCGTCGACCTCACCCATGTCATGGCCGGGCCGACCTGCACCCTGATGCTCGCCGACATGGGCGCCGACGTCATCAAGATCGAGAAATCGCCGAACGGCGACGACACCCGCCATTCGGTGCCGCCGAAGATCGGCGAGGAGGCGGCCTCCTTCCTGATGATGAACCGCAACAAGCGCGGCATCGTGCTGGATCTGAAGACCGAGGGCGGCAAGCAAGTGCTGCGGCGGCTGATCGCGGACGCCGACGTGCTGGTCGAGAACTTTGCGCCGGGCGCGATGGAGCGCCTCGGCTTCGGCTACGAGGCGTTGCACCAGCAATTCCCGGCGCTGATCTACTGCTCGCTGTCGGGCTTCGGCCGCACCGGCCCCTACAAGCACCGCCGCGGTTTCGATCTCGTCGCGCAGGCCATGAGCGGCATCATGAGCTTTACCGGCGAGCGCCCCGATGGGCCGCCCGTCAAATGTGGCCCGCCGCTGTCCGACATCACCGCCGGCCTGCTCGCCAGCATGGGCATCCTCGCGGCCTATACGCACCGCCTCAAGACCGGCGAGGGGCAGTGGGTCGAGACCTCGCTCTATGAAGCCGCCCTGGTGCAAACCTATTGGCAGTCGACCATTGCGCTCGCCGCGGGGACCGCGCCGCGCGCGATGGGCTCGGCCCATCCGCTCAATGCGCCTTATCAGGCGTTCGAAGCGTCCGACGGCTGGCTCGTGGTCGGCGGCGCCAACAAAAAGCACTGGCTCTTGATGCTGGAAGCCCTTGGCGCCAGCGAACTCGCCGCCGATCCGCGCTTCGTCACCGGCGCCGACCGCATGGCCAATCTGAAGGTGCTCGAAGCGGTCCTGAGCGAGCGCTTCCGCACGAAATCGCGGGCGCACTGGCTCGCGGCGCTGGACGAGAAGGGCGTGCCTTGCGGACCCGTGCACGACATGCTGGAGGCGCTCAGCGATCCCCAGACTCTGGCGCGCGAGATGGTCGTCGAGGTCGAGCATTCCACGCTCGGCCCGGTGAAGACGATCGGTCTTCCCGTCAAGTTTTCGGAGACCCCAGGCAAAGTCCTCTCGGGCGCGCCGGTCTATGGTGAGCATACGAGCGAGGTGCTGGCCGAGTACGGGTTCGACCAGAAGCAGATCGAAGCGCTCGAAAAAGAAGGCGCAATCGTCCTGGCATCAGGAAGGAGCGAGGAGCGCGTCGCCTGATCGGACGTCGATAGGACAGACAACAATAAGAGACAAAAATCAGCTGGAGGAAATCATGGGTCGGACGTCGATATTTATGCTCTCCGCAGCCGCGACGATGCTCGCCGGCACGATGCCGGCGCTCAGCGCCTGGCAACCGCAAAAGCCGATCGAGTTCGTCGCCACCGCCGGGCCCGGCGGCGGGACCGACAATCTCGCGCGCGCGGTGCAGAACATCATCACCAAGCACAAGCTGACGGAGCAGCCGATCGTCGTCGTCAACAAGGGCGGTGGCAGCGGAGCCGAAGGCTATGTCTACGGCAAGGCCTCCGCCGGCGATCCCTACAAGGTCATCTTCGGCACCTCGAACGCGTGGCAGCAACCGCTCGTCTCCAAGGTCGCCTTCAACTACACCGATCTCACGCCCGTAGCGGCCATGGCGCAGGACGAGTTTTTGCTCTGGGTCAAGCAGGACGCACCCTACAAGACGGCGGGTGACTATCTGAAGGCGGCCGGGTCGGGCGAGTTCAAGATGGGCGGCGCCCAGTCGAAGGACACCGACGAGGTGCTGACGCGCATGATCGAGAAGGCCGGCAAGGTCAAGCTGACCTATATCCCCTTCAAGAGCGGCGCCGAGACCGCCGTGCAGCTCGCCGGCGGACATCTTGACTCCCACGTCAACAATCCCAGCGAAAGCCTCGGGCAATGGCGCGGCGGCACGCAGCGGCCGCTGTGCGTTTTCAGCCCGAAGCGGTTGCCGCAGGGCGCCAAGGTCACCGCGACCGAAGGCTGGGGCGACGTTCCGACCTGCGTCGAGCAGGGGCTCGACATCAAGCAATATGAGCAGCCGCGCACGGTGTGGTTGCCCGGCAAGGTTACGCCGGACCAGGCCGCGTTCTATGTCGATCTTATGAAGAAGGTGCAGGCGACGCCGGAGTGGAAGGACTACATCGAGAAGACCTCCCAGGTCGACACGTTCCTGACGGGTGTCGAGTTCGACAAGTTCATCAAGCAGGACCTCGAACACGTCAAGCAGGTGGCGGGCGAGCAGGGCTGGCTGGTGAAGTGAGGCGGGGCGCGCCTCAAACTCCGCTGTCGTCCCGGCCTAGCGCGCAATTGCGCGCGGAGGCGCCGGGACCCATACCGCGTGATCTCTCCATAGGCGACGGTCGTCGTACCGATGCGAATTCAACTCCGAGTCTTCGTCAAACTCCTCCCTGGGGTTATGGGTCCCGGCTTTCGCCGGGACGACACCGAGCGCTGGGAAAGTGCGTGCGTGATAATCGACCGCTGTACGCGGCCTGAGCGGAGCCCCCCATGATCTCACGCCGCGCGCTTGAACTTGCGACTGCCGTGCTCACCGGCGGCTTCGGGGTGTCCGTCGTGGTGTCGAGCCTCGACAACGGCATTGGCTGGTCGAGCGCGGGCGTGGACGCCGGCACGTTCCCGTTCCTGACCGGCATCATCATCGTGCTCGGCAGCCTCTACAACCTGGTGCGGGGCGTGCTGCCGGTTGCGTCCCTGGCAAACGTTCCCATCGCGATCACGCCGATCGAGCTGCGCCGGCTCGCCGGCCTGTTCGTGCCCGCCGCGATCTTCGTAGCCGCGATTCCCCTCGCCGGGATGTACGTCGCCTCGTCGCTGTATGTCTTCGCGGTGCTGGCGATCCCCAGGCACCAATCCGTGCCGCGCGCGCTCGCCATGGCGGCGGCGACGGCACTCGCGCTCTACGTCGTGTTCGAGCGCATGTTCCAGGTGAGCTTGCCGCACGGCGCGCTCGCAGCCGCCCTCGGGTTCTGACGGAGGGCCGATGGACAATCTCAGCGAACTTCTCCACGGCTTCACCATCGCGGTCACCGTGCCGCACCTGGTGCTGATGGTCGTCGGCGTGCTGCTCGGCATTCTCGTCGGCGTGCTGCCGGGGCTGGGTGCGCCGAATGGGGTGTCGCTGCTCCTGCCGCTGACCTTTGGCATGCAGCCGGTGTCGGCGATCATTCTGCTCTCCAGCATGTATTGGGGGGCGTTGTTCGGCGGCTCGGTCACCTCGATCCTGTTCAACATTCCCGGCGAGCCGTCGTCGGTTGCGACCACCTTCGACGGCTATCCGATGGCGCGTGACGGAAGGCCGACCACGGCGCTCGCCACCGCCTTCGGCTCGGCCGCCTTCGGTGCGCTGATCGGCGTTATCCTGATTACCTTCCTCGCGTCCTGGGTGGCGCAGGTCGCGCTCGCCTTCGGGCCGGCGGAATACTTTGCCGTCTATTTCCTGGCCTTTGCCAGCTTCGTCGGCATGGGCGGCGCCGCGCCGATCAAGACCGTCGTGGCGCTCGCGATCGGCTTTGCGATCGCCGCGATCGGCATCGACACCGTCTCTGGCAGCGTCCGCCTCACCATGGGCGTTGATGAACTCGTCAAGGGCGTGAGCTTCGTCGTCGCGGTGATGGGCCTGTTCGGCATCGGCGAGCTGCTGGTTGCGGTCGAAGAGGAATTCCATGCCCGCGCGGTGTCCTCGAAGATCGACTGGCGCGAGGTGTTCCGCGCGGTCGGCCGCCTGCCGCGGCATGGCGTTGCCTTGCTGCGCAGCGCCGCAATCGGCTGCTGGATGGGGATCACGCCAGGCGGGCCAACCGCGGCCTCCTTCATGAGCTATGGCATTGCCCGCCGCTTCTCGCGCCGCGGCCGCTATTTCGGCACCGGAGAGGTCGAAGGCATCATCTCGCCGGAGACGGCTGACCATGCCGCCGGCACCAGCGCGCTGCTGCCGATGCTCTCGCTCGGCATTCCCGGCTCGGCGACCGCGGCCGTCATGATGGGCGGGCTGATGATCTGGGGCCTCAATCCCGGGCCGATGCTGTTCGTCGACCAGAAGGACTTCGTCTGGGGCCTGATCGCCTCGATGTATGTCGGCAACATCGTCGCCGTCGCCTTGGTCCTGCTAACCGTTCCGGTGTTTGCCGCCTTGATGCGGATTCCCTTCGTCGTCATCGCCCCGCTGATCGTGATCATCTGCGTCGTCGGCGCCTATTCGGTGTCGAACTCCTATCTCGACGTGGTCATGATGCTCGGCTTTGGCATCGTCGGCTATCTCTTCAAGAAGCTGTTCTATCCCTTGGCGCCGCTCGTGCTCGCCATCGTCATCGGCGACAAGGCCGAGGATGCGTTCCGGCAGTCGATGCTGATGTCGAAGGGATCGCTCGGGATCTTCTTCGCGAACAAGCTGGTGACATGCCTGATCATGGCCGGCATCGCGCTGCTGCTGCTTCCGCTCGTGCTGCAGCTCGCGCGCCTCTGGCGCAAACCCGCATCCCCCGCGACCGAAACGACGGCCCAGGAGAAGGTGATCATATGACCGCAAAGCCGCTGATTGCATTGGCCATGGGAGACCCCGCCGGCATCAGCCCGGAGCTGACGGCCAAGCTGGTGGCGCAGGACGACATCCGCGCGAGCTGCCAGCTCGTCGTGATCGGCGACCGCCGCATCTTCGAGGAGGGCGCGCGCATTGCCGGCGTCAAGCCGGCGCTGAAGATGTCGGAGCAGGGGGCCGATCTTCGCGCGGCGAAGGGCGAGGCGCTGTTTGTCGATCTCGGCCATCTCGATCCCAAGGAGGTCGAGCCGAAGACCGCGACCTTTGCCGGCGGCAGGTTCGCGCTGGCCAACTACAAAAACGCGCTCGAGCTCGGCCGCGACGGCCATATCGATGCGGTCTGCTTCACCCCCTTCAACAAGCAGGCGATGCGGCTCGCGCGCGCCGAGTACGACGACGAGATCGCATTCTCTGCGGAGGTGGTCGGACTCAAGTCGGCGGCGAGCGAGTTCAACGTGCTGGACCGGCTCTGGAACGCGCGGGTGACCTCGCACATCCCGCTGAGGGACGTTGCTGCAAACCTGTCCAGCGAACGCATCCATCGCGCGCTCAAGCTGACCGATTCCTGCATGCGCAACGCCGGCTTCGCGCGGCCGCGGATCGCGGTGGCCGGTCTCAATCCACATGCTGGCGACGGCGGCAATTTCGGTCGCGAGGAGATCGACATCATCGCGCCCGTGGTCGCGGCCGGTCAGCGCGAGGGCATCGCCGCGGAGGGACCGTTCCCGGCCGACACCGTCTTCCTGCGCGCCAAAGCCGGCGCCTTCGATGCGGTGCTGACGATGTATCACGACCAGGGCCAGATCGCGATGAAGCTGATGGGCTTCGATCGCGGCGTGACCATGCTCGGCGGCTTCCCTTTCCCGATCTGCACGCCCGCGCACGGCACCGCCTACGACATCGCAGGGCAGGGCATCGCTTCGATCGGCGCCAGCCACGCCGCGTTGCTCCTCGCCGTGGAGATGGCCGCTCGCCGCGCCGCCTGATTTGCACGCGCAGGCAGTGAGCGCTTGCTGCGCTCGCCTTGCGGGCAGGATTAGACTTTCGGGAAAAACTGGAAACTTCCGCCGTCGCGACGAGTTGGCGTCCCATGGATATCTCCAGTGGGAGCTGGGAAGATGGTCGACGACGACCCGCTACGAACGGCGGTCGATACCGCTTGGTGCGTGTACCGCGCCAGCATCGCGATGTCGATGCCGCAGACGGCCGTCGCTGCCTGCTCGAGCGTCATTTGCGAGGGAGACGGGAAGCGCGCCAGAGTAACGGCGATGCCCAGGAGCTCACGGGTTTCGGGCTTGCCTATCTCGAGCGGCTTTCGGACGACTCATGCTGAGCCTGATTGAGAGCCTCGCGTGCCGCCTGGCGAGCGCAAGCGCGAGGCCGCAGTGGACGCTGCTCGCGATCTCGAACCTCCTGTCCGCGACCATCGTGCTGATCGTCCGGTCAGCGGTATAGCGGCGGGCTGTCATGCGCATCGCTCAGCTTGCTCCCTTGGCCGAAAGCGTCCCTCCAAAGCTCTACGGCGGCACCGAGCGGGTGGTGGCCTGGCTGGTCGATGAGCTCGTCAAGCTTGGACATGACGTCACGCTGTTTGCGAGCGGCGACTCCCGCACGACTGGCAAGCTTCACCCGGTATGGCCACGCGCGCTGCGACTCGGCCGAAAGGGCGCGGATCCGGGTGCAGCCAACGCAATGCTGCTGGAAGCGATCGCGAAGCGGGCGAGGGATTTCGATGTGATCCATGCGCATATCGACTGGCTGCAACTCCCGTTGCTCAGTCGGCTTGGCGTGCCGTTCATGACGACCATGCACGGTCGCCTCGACTTGCCTGGGTTGCCCGAATTGGTTCGGCAATTCCCCGAGGCTGGTTTCGTGTCGATCTCCGATCATCAGCGCCTGCCGCTTCCGGACGCGAAGTGGATGGGAACCATCCAGCATGGATTGCCGTCGGAGCTGTTGCGCCCCTCCTATGAGGAGGGAGCCTATCTGGCGTTTCTCGGTCGACTGACGGCCGAGAAGGGGCCGGAGGACGCCATCCGCATCGCGCACGCGGCCCGGATGCCTCTGCGTATCGCCGCGAAGATTCCGCGCGCCGAGACCGCCTATTTCAAGAAGCACCTCGAGCCTCAAATCGATGGCGAGAAGATCCAGCTTGTCGGCGAAGTCGATGACGTGAAGAAGCAGGCCTTCCTCGACAGGGCCGCCGCGCTGCTATTTCCGATCGATTGGCCGGAGCCTTTCGGGTTGGTCATGATCGAGGCGATGGCCTGCGGAACGCCTGTGATCGCTTACCGCTCCGGCTCCGTCCCTGAGGTGATCGAGCACGGTGTGACCGGCTTCATCGTCGAGAACGAGGATCAGGCGGTCGAGGCGGTCGGCGAATTGAGCAAGCTGGATCGAAAGAGGGTGCGCGCCCGCTTCGAGGAACGCTTCACCGCATGCCGAATGGCGCGACAGTACGAAGATCGGTACCGCGCGCTGATTGCCACCCCAGATCGAGAATTCACCGCGCAACGGTCGGAAACATGAAGACCCTCTCGAATAAGAATCCGACCCCGGCGGGAGTGCGTCTGCAGGCTATTTCGGCATAGGCATTGTCAGCTCCTTGTCGGCCGTATCCACCACGAACACGGCAAGCAGCTTGGCAGGCTCGGTATCGCTGGCATTCGCGCTGATGCCGTGGCGGTCGCCGGGTCTTTCGGAAAAATTCTCCCCCTTGTGAAAGACCTTGGCCGGGCCGTCATTGACCTGACTGCGGATCGCGCCTTCCAGGACGGTAGCGTAGATGAAGGCGGAGGGTGCATGGATGTGGGCCGGCGACGAGCCTCCGGGACCATACTCGACCAGCACGCCCTTCATGCTCTTGCCGGGGACATTGGGCAGCGTCTGGTCGAATACGACGGTGACCTTGGCCGATGGTGCTGCCGTCTCGGCCGCATGGACCGCCAGGACAGACGCGGCGTAAACCGCCGTTGCAATCAGCAATCTGCGCATGGGATTTCCTTCATTGCCGTTTCTGTATTGATTGCGGGACTGGCGGCCCCTCAGAGGCGCGCGAGCCATGTTGCGAGCGGCGTCTTCCCGAGCCGAGCCTCGCCGAGCGGGTTCAGCGATGTGTCCTGAATGGAAGCGCCGTAATATTGCGCTTTTGGGTCGCCGACCACCGTACGGCTGTCGCCGGAGGCTTTCTGGCGGCGCGCGACGAACTCATTGAAGGGAGCCTTCTCGGGGCCTGCGATGTCGATGGTGCCATTTAGCGGCCGCCCCGTTGCGATCTCTGCGAGGCAATCGACCACGTCGTCGGCGGCGATCGGCTGAAACAGCGCCGATGGAACGACGATCTTGTCTCCGGCCGCTCCCGCCTCGCCAATGGCGCCGAGGAATTCGAAGAACTGCGTGGCGCGGACGATGGAGTAGGGGACCGCCGAGGCCTTGACGATGGTCTCCTGGGCGAGCTTGGCACGGAAATAGGCGATGTCGGGCGAACGATCGGTCCCCACGATCGAGAGCGCGACGTGATGTTTGACGGCTGCGGCGGCCTCGGTCGCGGCGAGATTTCGGCTCGATCGCTCGAAGAATTCGAGCACGGCGGCAGGCTCCCAAGACGGCGCATTGGCCACGTCGACCACGACATCCGCGCCGGCCAGCGCCGCCGCGAGGCCTTCCCCGGTCACGGCATTCACACCTGATTTCGGCGAGGCTGCTACCGCGTCGTGGCCCTGCTGTTTGAGCTTCGCCACGAGCTTGGATCCGATCAATCCGGTTCCGCCGATCACGACGATCTTCATGGCATGTCTCCTTGGCATGTGACGAGCGCGAGATGATTAGCCAGGGGCGGACTCGCGCGCTCACGTCGATTAACGTGATGCGAAGCGACTCTAGTCGATCAAGGGCGCGGGGCTCTTGCCTGTTACGGGCGCGGCTTGCCGGAAAATGCTTCAGAAGCCGGGGTGCGATTTCACAAAACCGCTAGGGTCATTCCCTCGTGCCGCAAACACACTCTGCGATGATCGCAGAGTGCCAGTGTTTTGCCCGACTTGTCAAAATGTTTGAGAGAACAAGAAAGGCAAGCCCGGCTGAAAACACCAATGAAAGCAGCCCTTTGGCTACTGTGCATGGGGTTGTTTTCGGGTTTTTGAATCGGCCGGCTGTCTCACACCCCGCAGACGATCACGCCGTACCAGCCGAGCCCGCGATAGGTCTCATAGCCCGGCGTCGCATGGAAGGCGACCAGGGCGCCCGAGCGGTCATGGTAGAAGCCGGAGCGCTGGCCGTTCAGCGAGATCGAGATGCGCTCGCTGAGGATGCCCTGGCCGTCGGACGCCGCGATGATGCGGAAGTTCGAATCGACCAGCAGGACGCGGGCCTTGTCGCTGTCGCCGACGCGCACGCCCTGCACGATGGCGCGGGCCTGCGCCTCCCAGTCGAAGTGGATGGCGAGCACGCCAATCGGAGCGCCGTGGGCCTGACCGCCGGCGCGGACGCTGGCGCAATAGGTCGCCACCTGCGCATTGCCGAGCAGCGGCTGGTTCTCGACGTCGCCGGCGACGTAGTCGTCACCGGAGCGCAAGGTTCGCGCCTCGCGAAACCATTTGGTGTGGGCGACGTTCTGGCCGACCACGCGAAAGCGGTCGGCGCGGCCGTTGGCGATGACGTTGCCGTCGAGGTCGCAGAGCCAGAGATCGAGATAGACCGTGTAGGCGCCGAGGATCACGCCCAGGCGCTGCGAGGCGTGGGAGATCGCTGCGGCGGTCGGCGAGGCCGCGCAATCGACCATGGCGGAATCGGTCGCCCACCAGCGCACGTCGCAGGTGCGCTCATAGAGGTTGCGGTCGATCAGCTCGATGGCGTTGAGCGACAGGTCGACCATCCGCTCGCCGCGCGAGCGCTGGCTCATGCGGTCGATCGAGGCGACGAGATCGCCGGTGCGCTTCGTCAGCTGGCTTTCGAGCTCGCGCGCGATGGTCTCGACCTGCTGGCCGACGCCGCGTACCTCCTGTGCCACCACGGCGAAGCCCGCGCCTTGCGCGCCGGCGCGCGAGCTCTCGATCAGCGCGTTCAGCGCCAGCATCTTCATCTGGTTGGTGATCTGCTGGATCGACTTGGTCTTGTCGACCGCGATCTGGTTGACCTCCGCGGTGAGGCGATTGATCAGCGCGGAGATATCGGAATCATCGTCAGCGGGTTCGGTGGCGATCGGCTTGGCTTTCAGACCCAGCGCAGCAGACATCGGGGATTTCCCTTGGCAATGAGGTCTGATCTGCAATGAACCCGGAACAATCGCTTACAGATCGAATACGATTCTTTTTCGAGGATTCCACCTAACGCCTGCTTAATTTGCTGTTCCGCCGAATGCCCAAATGATAGTCAGTCGGCGCAGCAAATCGGCAATCCACCGCTTTGTGCGGCGCGGAGATTGCAAATCCCTGAGGATTCCGGGTCAATCGTCCTGCAAGCCGGACCGATACCGTCGGCTCCGGGTTCCTCAAACCAACTGCGACCCATGACGCCGCCTGCAACCGCCTTGCCCGTCGAAGCGCCCCAGGCGTTTCTCGGCGTCGCCCGCTCGCTGACCGACAAGCTTTGGCGCGACCGGCTGGATCCCCGTGGAGCGGCCCAGGCGCTCGCCATCGTGCAGCGGCACCAGCTTCCCGAACTGCTGGCCCGGGTGCTGGCCGGCCGTGGTGTCGATATCGATGCAGTCGCCGACTTCCTCGATCCGACCATCCGCAAGCTCCTGCCGGACCCCTTTACCGTGACGGAGATGGAGGCCGCGGCGAAGCGGATCGCGGATGGCGCGGCGAAGGGCGAGAAGGTCGCGATTTTCGGCGATTACGACGTCGACGGCGCGACCTCGGCGGCACTGCTCGCCTGGCACCTGCGCCATTGCGGACTCGATCCGCTGATCCACATTCCCGACCGCATTTTCGAAGGCTACGGGCCCAATGTCGAAGCGGTTCGTGGGCTGGCGGCAAAGGGCGCCACGCTGCTCGTCACCGTCGATTGCGGCACCACCAGCATCGAGCCGCTCGCCGAAGCAAAACGGCTCGGCATGTCCGTGGTCGTGATCGACCATCACCAGGCCGGCACCGAGCTGCCGGAGGTTGACGCGCTGGTCAATCCGAACCGGCTCGATGATCTCTCCGGCCTCGGCCATCTCGCCGCTGTAGGTCTCGTGCTGGTGACGCTGGTTGCCGTCAACCGCGAGCTGCGCCAGCGCGGTTTCTGGAGCGCGGAGATGCCCGAGCCGGATCTGCTCGGCATGCTGCACCACGTCGCGCTCGGCACGGTTGCCGACGTCGCGCCGCTGATCGGTCTCAACCGCGCTTTCGTCGCCAAGGGGCTGATCGCGATGCGGCGGCGCGACCATGTCGGTCATACCGCCTTGATGGACGTGGCGCGCCTCAATGGGCCACCGGAGGCCTGGCATCTCGGCTTCATGCTGGGGCCTCGCATCAATGCCGGCGGCCGCATCGGCCGCGCCGATCTCGGCGTGCGGCTATTGCTGGAAGGCGACAGCGTCGAGGCCGCGCGGATCGCGGCCGAGCTCGACCGCCTCAACGGCGAGCGCCGCGTCATCGAGCAGGCGGCCGAAGCGCAAGCCGAAGCCGAGGCGCTGGCCTCAATCGGGCTCGAGGACAAGCTCGGCGTCATCGTGACGGCGTCCGAAGGCTGGCACCCCGGCGTCGTCGGCCTCGTTGCCTCCCGGCTGAAGGAAAAGTTTTCGCGGCCCGCTTTCGCCATAGCTCTGGAGCCCGGCGGCATCGGCACCGGCTCGGGCCGCTCGATCGCGGGCGTCGATATCGGCAAGGCCGTGCGGCAGGCGGTCACTGACGGCATTCTGCTCAAGGGCGGCGGCCACGCGATGGCCGCGGGCGTGACGTTGCGGAAAGAGAAGCTCGCCGAGTTTCGGGCCTATCTCGAAAATGCGCTGGCGCAGGACGTCGCCGAGGCGCGCCACGTCAACGAGCTCTATATCGACGGCGCGGTCTCCGCGCGCGCCGTGACGACGGAGCTTGCGGCGACGCTGAACCGTGCCGGTCCGTTCGGCAGCGGCAATCCAGAAGCCGTCCTCGCGCTGCCGGCGCATCAGTTGGTCTTTGCCGACGAGGTCGGGCAGGCGCATCTGCGTCTGCGCTTCAAGTCGGGCGATGGCTCGATCGTCAACGGCATTGCATTCCGCTCCGTGGGACAAAAGCTCGGCAATGCGCTGCTCGCCAATCGCGGCCAGCAATTGCATGTCGCTGGCTCATTGTCGGTCGACCGCTACCAGGGCGTCGAGCGGGTGCAATTCCGCGTCATCGACGTCGCGCTACCGGACCAGGGGCCATCCGTGATTAGATAACGCATGAGCGTCAGAAATAGATCGCTCAACAACAAAAAAGGGAGTGAACATGGCAGGGCAGGTCGAGGGCAAGGTCGCGCTGGTGACCGGCGGCGCCTCGGGTATCGGCGAGGCCATCGTCGAGCTGTTCGTGCGCGAGGGCGCGACTGTTGTCGTCACCGACATCGATGAGCTGCGCGGGCCCGAGCTCGCCAAGCGCGTGACAAATGCCGGCGGCAAGGCGATATTCCTGGAGCAGGACGTCACCAGCGAGGAGCGCTGGATCGATATCGTCGCCGAAATCGCCAAGCGCTATGGTCGGCTCGATATTCTCGTCTCCAATGCCGGCATCGGCATCTCCGTGCCATCGATCGTCGACATGACCCTCGCCGACTGGCGCAAGCAGAATGCGATCAATCTCGACGGCGTGTTTCTCTCGGTCAAGCATTGCCTGCCGCTGATGCGCAAGCATGGCGGCGGCTCGATCGTCATGATGTCCTCGCTCGCGGGCCTGCGCGGCGCGCCGGGCCTGTCGGCCTATTCGGCGACCAAGGGCGGCGTGCGGCTATTCGCCAAATCGATTGCAATGGAATGCGCGGCGGCCGGCGACGGCATCCGGGTCAATTCCGTGCATCCCGGCATCATCGATACCCCGATCTGGGGCAAGATCCCGACGGGCGCGACCGGCGCCGGCCAGAACGCGCCGATTGATCCCGAGGAGCGCGCCAAGGTCGCAACGCCGCTCGCCCGCGCAGGGCAGGCGGCGGAGATCGCCTCAGGCGTGCTGTATCTGGCCTCCGATGCCTCGCGCTACGTCACCGGCAGCGAGCTCGTCATCGACGGCGGCATGAATGCCGGCGGCGTGCCGCGGCGGGCCTGAGCCGCGCAGGGCAGGGTGGCGGTCGCAGGGGCTGACGCGCAGGCGCAGCCCCTGTACAAGACGGCAGCTTTCGACCGACAGAGGTGTCCTTCGCCATGGCGCACAGCCTTCACGCTTCCTCACCCGCGTCAGCGCCATTCCGCTCGAACCGGCCGGACCTCGCCACCGATGCAATTCGCACCGCACGCGAGAATCTCGCCGCCTGCTTCCGCATGGCCGCGCGCAACGGTTTTGAGGAAGGCATCTGCAACCACTTCTCGGCCGTGGTACCCGGCCATGACGATCTGTTTCTCGTCAATCCCTATGGCTATGCCTTTCGCGAAATCACGGCCTCAAAGCTGCTGATCTGCGATTTCCACGGCAATGTGCTCGACGGCGAGGGCGTGCCGGAGGCGACCGCGTTCTACATCCATGCCGAGATGCACAAGCGCCTGCCGCGCGCCAAGGTCGCATTCCACACCCACATGCCTTATGCGACGGCGTTATCGATGACCGAAGGCGAACCCTTGATCTGGGCCGGTCAGACCGCGCTGAAATTCTACGGCCGTACCGCGGTCGATCGCGACTACAACGGCCTCGCGCTCGACAACCTGGAAGGTGCGCGCATCGCATGCGCCGTCGGCGATGCTGACATCGTCTTCATGAAGCATCACGGCGTGATGGTGCTGGCGCCCACCATCGCGGAAGCCTGGGACGATCTCTATTATCTCGAGCGCGCCGCCGAGGTGCAGGTGCTGGCGATGTCGACGGGACGGAAGGTGCTGCCGGTCGATCCCGCGATCGCGGCCGAGACCTACAGGCAGATGCGCGAAGGCGATTCCGAATCCGCCCGGCTCCATCTCGCCGCGATCCGCAGGCAGCTCGACGCGGAGGAGCCGCAGTACCGGCACTGACCACAGTGTCATTCCGGGGCAAGGCAAAGCCTTGAACCCGGAATCCAGAGATGTGGCGCGAGATTCCGGGTTCTCGCTGCGCGAGCTTCGGAATGACTGGTCCCTACGACCCCTGCCGCAGCTTGGCCAGCACCTTCAGCCCGCCATAGCCGTCTGCTGGCGCAATCCCTGCGCGCTGCTGGAAATCCTTGATCGCCTTCATGGTGTCGTTACCGACCCGGCCGTCGGTGCCGCCGGTGTCGAAACCGGCTTTCGTCAATCGCGTCTGCATCTCCTGCACCTCGGCGAGGGTCAGCGCGCGCTCGGAGCCGGGGAAGGGCTGGATGAAGGGCGGCGCCCCCAGGCAGCGGTCGCCGAGATGGCAGATCGCGAGCGCATAGTTCATGGAAGGGTTGTAGCTCTTCACCGAGTAGAAATTCGGTCCGAGCAGGAAGGTCGGTCCGCCCGCAACCGGTGTCCACATTTGCGCGGATTCGTTCGGCTGCGGGAACGGCTGGCCGTCGGCTCGGGTGACGCCGGCTGACGCCCAGGCCGCATAGGTGCGGCTGCCGCTCATATTGCCGGCGGCGCGCACCTCATAGCCCCAATGCTCGCCGCGATGCCATTTGCCGCGGTTGACGAGATATTTTGCGGTCGAACCCAGCGCGTCGTCGGGCTTGCCGAAGGGCGAGACCTTGCCGTCGCCGTCATAGTCGATGCCGACATTGAGCCAGACTTCCGGCATCCATTGCGAATGGCCCATCGCGCCGGCCCAGGATCCCTGCATCTGCTCCGGCGTGCTCCAGCCCTTGTCGACGATGCGCAGCGCATTGATCAGCTCGGTCTCCCAATAGGCCTTGCGGCGCGGCTCGTTCCAGGCGAGCGCGGCGAGCGAGGGAAACACCGGCGTCATGTGGTTCTGCTGCACCAGGGGATCGCCATAAGCGGACTCGACGCCCCACAGCGCCAGCAGCGTGCCGCGCTCGACGCCGAAATCCCGCTCGATGCGCGCCAGAAGCGCCTCGTTGTTCTTCAGTGCGATCTTGCCGTTGATGACGCGCCAGTCGGAGACGCGACGGTTGATGTATTGCCAGACCTGCTCGTGGAATTCGGGCTGGCTGCGCATCTGCTTGAACACGCTCATGTCGGGCTCGACCCGTCCCATCGCGCGTTGCCAGGTCGCTGCCGAAATGCCCTTAGCCATCGCACGCGCGCGAAAGCTCTCGCGCCATTCGTCGAAGCCCGGAGGCGCGGCGAGCACGCGTGTCGGGAATGTGAGCAAAGCGGCTGCACCGAACGTCGATTGCAGCAGGCTGCGGCGAGTCGGATGGAGGGAGGAATCAGCGTGCGTCATGGGCACATTGTAGCCCGAAACATGGCCGGTGTGGGTCGGTTCCTGGAACAGCCGCGCGGCTGATTCTGCGCGGCCCGGGATCATGCTTCTGTCGGAACAAACTGTCGCAGTCCTGCATTCCCTCCGTATCCGGAAGGAGGAGATGATGATGAGGACATATCTGTTTGCCGCCGCCATGATCACCGCCGTCGCGACGCCCGCGTTCGCAGATGAAGTCGGCGTTCACGTCGGCCCGGTCGGCGCCGGCGTGACGGTCGGTCAGTCCCACGAGTACCGCGAGCGAGACCGTGATCGCGACCGCACCACCGTCATCAGGGAGCGCGAGCCCTCTGATCGCACCACGGTGATCAAGAAGCAGGATGAATTCGGCAATCGCAGCAAGACCATAATTCATCACGACAACGACTGACGGAGCAGGGCCCCGGCGGAGCGTCGGGGCCCGCCTTTCGCATGCAGTCTGTTCACCGAGAATTCGGGGTGGAATGAAGATACACACGCATGCGGAAAGCCATGTCGTCGAACTCGACGACGGATCGCAATGGCAGATCTTTCCCGGCGATCTCGCAACCACGCTGAGTTGGAAGCCCGAGACCGATCTGCACCTCGAGCAAAGCGCCGACCGGGTGAGTTCGCATGTGCTGGTGAATGCCACCGACGACAGCCGCGTACGGGTGATCGCGGCGGACGAGACCTGGGTCGATGGTGAGGTTAAGAAAGAGTTGAAGGGCGGGTAGTCGGTCCCGCGCTTCGCGATATCCCTGACTTTAGGCCTGTCGTTTTACGGTCGGTTCGCTTCCGTCCGCGTAGGATGCGGCATGCGGGAGCTGTTCGACATCATCCGTGCCAATCCTTGGCCCTTCGGCGCCGGGCTCTTCGTCGTCGTTCTGATGATCATCGCCGAAAACTTTGGCCGCGGTATTCAGGGCGGCGACGGCGGTGCAGGTGGCGATTTCTCGGATGCCGGCGGCTGTGACGGAGGAGGCGGCGACTAGACCACACCTAGTCCCCCTGCAACTCCGTCGCGACGTTGGCGAGCCAGCGGCGAATGCTCGCCTCGGCCTTGGCGTCGAGGCCGCCAGCCAGACGCTTCTCCAGCGCCATCACCCGTTCCCGGCACGCCTTCAACAACGTCGTTCCGCGCTTGGTCAGCGTCCATTGCTGGATACGGCCGTGGACGGGATGAGGCGTCATCAGAATCGCGCCGTCGCGTTCGAGGTTGCGGATGATGACCCCGACCGTCTGTGGCGTGAGGAAGGTGAGGCGGGCGACATCGGCACCCGATAGTCCCGGATAGGCATTCAGCATCGTCAGCACGGCAAATTGTGGCGACGTAACGCCGAGGTCTGCGAGCGTCCGCTCCATCGTCAGACGGACAGCTGCATGGGCCTGGCGCAAGAGATAGCCGAGATAGCCCTGCTCGCCGCGCTTGCCTTCGCCGGCAGCGGGAACACGCACCGCCGCGTCGCCGGCAGGTTCGGGCACCGTGCGGGTTTTCGATCTGGTGACGGCGTCGGTCTTGCGTGACATGTCAGAGCTCTTATAATATGTAAGTACACTTATAATAAGACGAGGTGAACCGCAATGTCACATGCCCGTAGCGAATACGAGGATTTCAAGAAGATCGCGCCTGACGTCTATGATCTGGTGCTGGCGCTCGGTCAGCTTGCGACCAAGGCCGGCCTCGACAAGCAGCTCATCGAGCTCGTCAAGCTGCGCGCCTCGCAGATCAACGGCTGCGCCTTCTGCGTGCAGCACCATGTCCTGCTGTCGGAACGGATCGGCGTTCCCGTCGACAAGCTCCACTTGGTCGCGGTCTGGCGCGAGGCGCCGATCTTTTCGCCGCGCGAGCGTGCCGCGCTGGCATGGGCCGAGGCGCTGACCGTCCTGCCCGACGGCGTCAGCGAAGACGTCTATGCCGAAGCTGCCCGGGAGTTTTCCGAGACGGAGCTGATGTATCTGACCTCGGCGGTCGCCTCGATCAACGTCTGGAACCGCTTCGGGGCTGCGTTTCGCTGGACGCCGGCGCCGCGGCCGGTGGCCGCGAATGCTGCGGCATCCTGATCGGCACAAAGGGAGGTTATGATGACAGCAATGAGTTTATCTGCCGTGCAGCGTCCGGCGCCGTCACGTTCGACGGCGTTCGCCGTCGTTGCAGGGCTGGCCTGTGCGCTGGCGATCGGCAAGGCGCTGCCGGTGACGATGGATGCCATCTCCGGCGCGCTGGCGCCGCTCTGCGCCACAGCGGCGGAGAGCTCGCCGCTCGACAAGGTCGAGCCGATCGGCTCCTACGCATTGCCGAACGTGCCGGGCAAGCGCGTCACCATCGTGCGCGTGACCTATGGTCCGGGCGGATTCTCGCGCCCGCATCGTCACGCTGGATCCGTGACCGCCTACATCACCAAGGGCGAGATCCGTTCCCAGCTCGGCGGCGGTCCTGTCGAGACGTTTGGCGTCGGCCAGTCCTTCTTCGAACCGCCGGGCTCGACGCATCTGGTCTCGGCCAACGCCAGCGCGACGGAGCCCGCGGAATTGATCGCGGTGTTCGTGGCGGACGAGGGCGCGCAGCTCACGACGTTGCTTGAATAATCGGTAGCCCGGATCGAGCGAAGCGTAATCCGGGACCGTTGCCTCGCGCGAGAAAGTCCCCGGATTACGGTTCGCTCCATCCGGGCTACACGGCTCGTTCCCTTCAGCCCGCCCGCGATCGCCTCAGCCGTTTCCATGCCGGCGAGAGACCGTATTGGACGGCCGGAATCGCAACTGCGCCGACAAGAAGTCCAAGCACGCCTGAGATGGCTGCCTCGACCGACCATTCGATGATGCCGGCAATGGATGGAAGGGCGTGTGCGGCCGCCTCGCTTGCGGCATGGACCGTGCGGCCGACCACGGGCGGGCCGTATTTTTCGATGCCGTGCAGGATGATGCCGCCGCCAACCCAGATCATGGCGGCAGTGCCGATGGTGCTCAGCACCGCCAGGAAGGTGGGCATACCGCGGACCAGCGCGCGTCCAAGCGAGCGGATCGCGGCGCCAATGACTGAGGCGCCGTCGTAGCCCGCAAGGGCTACGCCGGCATCGTCCGCCTTCACGATCAGGGCCACCACGCCGTAGACCCCGACCGTGATACCGAAGCCGACCAGTGCCAGCACCAGCGCCTGCATCCAGATGCTGCCCGCCGGGAGGGCCGCCAGCGTGATCGCCATGATCTCCGCCGACAGGATGAAATCCGTCTTGATGGCGCTCGCGACCTTCTCGTCCTCGACCGACCGGGCATTCAGTGCGATCGGCTCGAGCTGGGCTTCGTGGTGGTGCGCATGATGCGGCATCACGGCTTCGAGCACCTTCTCGGTACCCTCGTAGCAGAGAAAGGCTCCGCCCAGCATGAGCAGCGGCGTCACCGCGGTGGGAAGGAAATAACCAAGCAGCAGGGCAGCGGGAAGCAAAATCAGCAATTTGTTGCGCAGCGATCCGACCGCAATCTTGCCGACGATCGGCAGTTCGCGCTTCGAGGCAAAGCCGATGACGTAGTTCGGCGTAACGGCCGCGTCGTCGATGACCACGCCAGCCGCCTTTACGCCCGCTTTGGCAGCCTGGCTCGCTACATCGTCGAGCGAGGCCGCTGCCACCTTTGCAATCGCCGCGATATCGTCGAGAAGACCGATCAGTCCGACACTCATCACCCCGATCCCTGTTTTTGTTTGAGCCGGCGGTGCGCGCGACAACAAGCTCTTGCACCGCCCTTCATTGGAGCGAGCAAGCCCTCAATTCTCCTCGCCGCTCGATCCCTCGCGCAGATCCGGCTTGATCACGTCGTCCGGCAGCGCATGGGCGACCGGCTGCGACGTGATCGCGATCTCCGGGCCGACCTCGCGGCCGCGGGCGTGGATCAGGCGTTCGTAGGCGGAGACCAGGGTGACGTAGGGGCTGACCCAGATCCAGCCGTCGCGTGTGAACACCTGCACGTCGAAATGCAGATGCATCGAGGTGCCGGCTGGATGGTCGAGATAATTCGAGATCACACCGATCTTCTCGCCTTCGGTGACGATGCGGCCATTGAGCACGCCATCGGCGTTCATTGCGTGCGGATTCATGTGCATGTAGCGGAAGCGGATGTGCTCGGTGCGGCTGTTGACTTGAAGCGTCGCGGCCTGATCCTTGGACGCGCGGATCACGATGGCATCGCGCACGGCGACGACGCCGCGCTGCTTGGGATCGCAGGGCTCGCGGCCTTCGCCGGGCGGCGGGCAGTCGGCGGCGCGGATGTCCTCGCCCTGATGGCCGTAACCGCCCGCGCATTGCCAGACCTCGAAACTGCGGGACTCGCAGAAATTGTCGCGCCAGGGATAGGCGGTCGTGCTCTCCGTCTTGTCCCGCTTGGCATAGGATTGCGAGCGGATGAAGGCGGGTGCCTTTTCGAGCGGAAAGCGGATTTGTGCATAGGCCATTGCGTCGGGATGGCCGCCCTGCTTGCGGTAGCCGGTGTTCGGGATGATATCGCCGCTCGGCCGGTAGCTGAAATCCGGCGAACGGCCCGCCGGACGATCGAGGACGTTGGAGGCAATGTCCGTCAATGGCCGCATGCGCTGGCCGCCGGCGACGCGCAGGGCCTTCAGGAAGCGCTCGGCCACCGGATAGGCTTCCTTGCAGGCCAGCCGCCGCGGCTTGGCGACGCTGTCGAGGCACTGGATCGACACCACATAGGCGACGCCGAAACGAGTGAAAGCGTAGCGTACATAGCCTTCCCGGATGAACCTGCGCAGGTCCGGGTAGAGCGCTGTGAGTGGTTTGATCTGCTCGCCTTTGCCGCCGGCGGGATCGGCGATGTCGTAGACGAGCGCCGATCCTGTGATGTGCACTTCGACCGGCCTTGTGAACACCCGGCTAGGCATTCCCTCACCGGCGCCGGGCTCGAGCGAGAAAGTCGCGCTGTAGCCGGCGGGGCCGGCATCGAACATGTCGACGGGATTGAAGTCCGCCTGATAGCGCGACAGCGCGAGCGTCGCCGTCGCGCCGCTGCGTTGCGCCTCGAGGTAAGCGGCGGCGTCGAACGGCAGCAGCACCGGCACGGGACTGCGGGTGATGCCGGTGAAGAATCGCGAGGAAACCGCGTTGAGCTGCACCAGGGCGGGCATCGCGCGCGGATCGTAGCGCGGCACCGAACGGCGAGGTGCGAAGATGAAATCGTCCGCGACGCGGGGGCGGCTGTTGATCTCGGTGCGGAGTTGGTCGAGCGCTGCGCGCCAGTCGACGCGCAGGGCCGTGAGCGAGGGGCTGCGGAATTCATCCGCAGCGAGCGGAGCGGCAATGAGGAGCGAAAGCGACGCCAAAAGAAGCGAGACGAAGCGGAAACCCTTCCCAACCACTGTCTCGCCCCCCGGCGGCACCTGCGATCGCTCTGTTCCCCGTCAGTCCTTGGCGCGTTCGGAGTAGGAGCCGTCCTCGGTCATGACCACGATGCGGGTACCGACCGCGATGTGCGGCGGCACGGTGGTGCGCACGCCGTTGGAAAGCACCGCCGGCTTGTAGGAGGACGAGGCGGTCTGGCCCTTGGTCACCGGCTCGGTTTCGACCACCTCCAGCGTCACGCGCTGCGGCAGCGCGAGCGAGACCACGTTGACGTCGTGGGTCGACAGCTTGACGGTCATGTCCGGTTGAAGATACGAGGCCGCGTCGCCGACGACGTCCTTGGAGACCTGGACCTGGTCGTAGGTCTCCGGGTTCATGAAGTGGAAGCCGTCGCCATCTTCATACAGGAACGTGTAGTTGCGCTCTTCGATGGTGGCCTTTTCGACCTGATCGGTGGTCTTGTAGCGCTCGGAGATCTTTACCCCATCCGAGATTCGGCGCATTTCGATCTGGCTGACCGGGGTACCCTTGCCGGGGTGGATGTTTTCGGCGCTGACGACGACATAGAGCTTGCCGTCTTGCTCGATCACGTTGCCTTTGCGAATAGAACTGGCGATGACTCTCAAAGCTATATTTCCTGCTTGCTTGGCCCGGCACCGGCCAGGACGTGATCAATTCGATGGGGGACTTGGGGCCTCAAATCGGACCTCGGCGCCCGTTTCGGGCCGCAACATACTGATTTTGCCGTTAGATGCCAGCGTTTTGCTCGGATCTGGGGCGGTCGGGTAATGGCTGGGGACAAGCCCATCTCACCGTTCTGGTCGCCCGGGCGGCACCTCGACCGTCGGCCGTTCCTCCAGGCCAGGGGGGCCATTACCGGGTCTCTACGGGGCTTTTTCGCCGAGCAGGGGTTCGTGGAGGTCGAAACCTCCGTTCTCCAGGTGTCTCCGGGCAATGAGACCCACCTGCACGCCCCTCGGACCGAGATCATGCGGCCGGACGGTAGCCGAGCCCTCCGGTATCTGCGGACGTCGCCCGAATTCGCCTGCAAGAAGCTGCTGGCGGCGGGCGAGACGCGGATTTTCGAGTTCGCCCGGGTGTTCCGGGACCGTGAGCGCGGCGACCTTCATCTGCCCGAATTCACCATGCTGGAATGGTATCGGGCAGGCGCCTCCTATGACGCCATCATGGCCGATTGCGTCGTCGTCATCGCCCGTGCGGCGCAGGCGACCGGCATCGGCACCTTCTCGTTCCGGGGGCGGACCGCCGATCCCTTCGCCGAGCCCGAGCTCCTGACGGTCGCGGGCGCCTTCGAACGGTGCGTCGGCATCGACCTGCTGTCGACAATCAGGGACGGCGAGGGTAACCGTGCCGCGCTGGCCGAGGCGGCCAGGGGCAAGGTCCGTGTGGCCGGGGATGACACCTGGTCCGACGTCTTCAGCAAGGTGCTGGTCGAGCACGTCGAGCCGCATCTGGGGCAGGGGCGTTTGACCATTTTGTTCGAATACCCATCTCCAGAGGCGGCGTTGGCACGGGTGAAGACTGACGATCCCAGGGTTGCCGAGCGGTTCGAGGTCTACGCATGCGGCGTCGAGCTCGCCAACGGCTTTGGGGAACTGACCGATGCCGAGGAGCAGCGAAAGCGCTTCACGGAATCGATGATGGAGAAGCAGCGCCGCTACGGCGAAGCCTATCCGCTCGATGAGGACTTTCTGGCGGCAGTCGCCGCAATGCCGGAGGCGAGCGGCGTCGCGCTCGGCCTCGACCGGCTGGTGATGCTGGCAAGCGGCGCATCGCGGATCGATCAGGTGGTTTGGACGCCACCTGCAAATGAAGCGTCTAGTGAGACATGACGAAAACCAACCTTGCACGCACCCTGCGCGAGCCGGCTGAGCTCGTCGCTGAAGGTCTGGCGCCCGCAGCAGCGCTGCCGGCGCTCGAGCGCGTTGCCGCGCGCTATGCGGTGGCGATCACGCCGGCGCTGGTCGGGCTGATCGATCCGTCCGACCCCGACGATCCCATCGCACGGCAATTCGTTCCGAGCGCCGCGGAGCTCGAGATGCAGCCGGGCGAGGACGCCGATCCGATCGGCGATCATCCGCACTCGCCGGTAGCAGGGATTGTGCATCGCTATCCCGATCGCGTGCTGTTCAAGCTCGTTCACGTCTGCGCGGTCTATTGTCGCTTCTGCTTCCGCCGCGAGATGGTGGGCCCGGGCAAGGAGAACGCGCTGTCGGAGACCGCCTATCGCGCGGCGATCGATTACATCCGCTCGCATCACGAGATCTGGGAAGTGATCCTGACCGGTGGCGATCCGCTGATGCTGTCGCCGCGCCGGATGGGCGAGATCATGGCCGAACTCGCGGCAATCGATCACGTCAAGATCATCCGCCTTCACACCCGCGTGCCCGTGGCCGATCCCGCGCGCATCAGCGACGAGTTGGTTGCGGCGCTCAAGGTCGAGGGCGCGGCCACCTGGGTGGCGCTGCATGCCAACCATGCGCGCGAACTGACGGGACCGGTGCGCGCCGCCTGCGCGCGGCTCGTCGATTCCGGAATTCCCCTGGTCAGCCAGTCCGTGCTGTTGCGCGGGGTCAATGACAACATCGCCGCTCTGTCGGATTTGATGCGAGCTTTCGTCGAATGCCGGATCAAGCCCTATTATCTGCATCACGGCGACCTCGCGCCGGGCACCGCGCATCTTCGCACGACCCTTGCCGAAGGACAGGATTTGATGCGGCAGTTGCGCGGGCGGGTGTCAGGGCTTTGTCAGCCGGACTATGTCATCGACATTCCCGGCGGCGCCGGCAAATCCCCGGTGGGGCCGAGCTACGTCCTGGCGCCGCAAAATACCGCACCCCATGCGGGTGATGCGGGAGCCGAAACGCGCTATCGTATCGTGGACTATTGCGGCGACGTTCATCTCTATCCGCCCGAGACCTGAGCGGTGATGGAGAGCGCGCCGGTTCGAGAATGGAGAGGCGGAAATGAAAAAGATCATGGTGGCAGCATCGCTCGTGGTCTTGCTTGGCGGCGCGGCGGCAGCACAGACCGGCGGTTCCAAGGGATCGACCTCCGGCGGTAGCGGCGGAACCTCTGGATCGGTGTTGCCGGCACCGGTCGGTCACCGCCAGCCGCGAGCGGCTGACGTGCCGAGCGAGAAGAATTTGAGCAATCCGAACACCCCCGCGAACAAGGAAGACGCGGAGCTCGATCGCAAGATCAAGAGCATCTGCCGCGGCTGCTGATCCTTTCACCTCTCCCCGTTGGGGAGAGGTGAGGAGAGCGAATGCGAGTTCGCCATGAGCTAGGCCGAGCGCTCCTGCAGTCCGGCGCGCCGGGCGTTGCGACGGATTTCCACCGCGTCGGCGAGCTGCTCGAGCGCGGTCGCCGTAGTCGGCCAATCGATGCAGCCGTCGGTGATGCTCTGGCCGTAGGTGAGCGGCTTGCCCGGCACGACGTCCTGGCGGCCGGCAACGAGATTGCTCTCGATCATCACGCCCATGATACGGCCTTCGCCGCCTGAGATCTGGCCGGCGATGTCGGCCGCCACCTGCGGCTGGTTCTCGGGCTTCTTGCTCGAATTGGCGTGGCTGGCATCGACCATCACCAGCGGCGCGACACCGGATTTGGTCAGCTCGTTGCAGGCGGCCGCGACGCTTGCCGCATCATAGTTCGGCTTGCTGCCGCCGCGCAGGATGATGTGGCAGTCCTCGTTGCCAGCGGTCGAGGCGATCGCCGAGCGGCCGAGCTTCGTCACCGCCATGAAGTGATGCGGATGCGAGGCCGACTTCACGGCGTCCGCTGCGATCCGCACATTGCCATCGGTGCCGTTCTTGAAGCCGACCGGGCAGGACAGGCCCGAGGCCAGCTCGCGATGGATCTGGCTCTCGGTCGTGCGCGCACCGATCGCGGCCCAGGACACGAGGTCTGCGATGTATTGCGGCGTCGTCATGTCGAGGAATTCCGTGCCGGCGGGCAGGCCGAGATTGTTCACCGCCGACAGCACGTTGCGCGCCAGCCGCAGGCCCTTGTTGATGTCGAAGCTGCCGTCCAGATCGGGATCGTTGATCAGGCCCTTCCAGCCGACCGTGGTGCGCGGCTTCTCGAAATAGACCCGCATCACGACCTCGAGCTGGTCGGCGAGTTCTTCGCGCAAGCTCGCGAGCCGCTCGGCATATTCGAGCGCGGCCTTGGGGTCATGCACCGAGCAGGGGCCGACCACGACCAGCAGGCGGTCGTCCTGGCCGGCGAGAATGGCGTGGATGGCGTTGCGCGCCGCCATCACCACACGCGTCGCGGTGAGCGTGCGCGGGACTTCCCGCATCACCTCATCGGGCGTGCTCAGCTCTTTCAATTCGCGGATACGAAGATCGTCGGTCGTGCTCAGCACGGCGGGCTCCTGTTTGTTTCGAACCTGCCGGCCAATAAAAAAGCCGCCAGGTCTGGCGGCTTGTTCGGACGTTTGCTTCAATATTCAGATTGAGCGCGATCCTCCTGCCGCCAGCGAGCTGTCGTAGCTAAAGTACCAAAAATAGCTGGTGGCGACGGTGATCATGGAGGGGCATATAGCGCGCCATCGGCGGATTGTCACCCCCCAATCGGCGCGGCAGGTGACGAGGCGGGTCAGGTGTTGCTGTTGCGCGCCGCCAGCGCCAGGCCGATCAGGCTGGCGCCGCCGAACAGGAGGTTGATACCGACGAGGACGCCGATGGCCCATTCCGCCGAGCTCGGCAGTCCCGTGATCACCATGAAGGAGATCGCGATGTCGACGAGGCCCGAGATCAGCAGCCACGACCAGCGGCCGATGAGCTCGCGGCGGTGCTCCAGTGCGTACATCATGGTGGCGACGCCCTCGGCCAGGAAGTAGGCGCCGACCACGATGGTCAGCGTCAGCACGGCCTGCATCGGGCGGGCCAGCAGCAGCATGCCGGCAAGCACGGCGAGCGCAGCCGAGATCAGCGACCACCAGAAGCCCGGCGTGCTGCGCGCCCAATAGGTCACGATCAGCCCGCCAATGCCGCTGATCAGGAACATCCAGCCGAGGAAGATCGCGATAGCAAGGCTTGCGAGCGGCGGCAGGATCAGCGCCGCGACGCCGAGAATTGCGAGCAGGATGCCCTCGAACAAGAAGGCCTTCCAATGGGCCTTGACCGTCTGGCTCATCATGGATTGAAGCCGCGAAAAATCCTCGGGCGACGTCATCGGCAGGCTCCAGATCGAAAGGTCAGCGCTCAATCTAGTATGCGCGCAGCGCGCTCGCCATCCCGCGGCTCACCCGCCGCCGGGCGCCGAGGAAAAACCCTCCGCGCTGGTGCGGATGCGGTTGCGGCCAAGAACATAGATCGCCGTTGTGACAATCAGAAGAGCAAGGCCGAGCAGGATCGAGACGAAACCGATCGGGATCAGGGCCAGCGTCAGATTGCGCTCGGGGTTGATGAGCCAGTGATGGATCGAGGTCAGCACGAAGGCGAGGCCGAGAAAGCCGACGCCGCCGCCGGCAAGCAGCAGCGCCCACATCCGGCGGAGCTGGCTGAGCCGCTCCCGCGCGACATCGGTCCGGGGGGCGTGATGGCGGGCGACGCGCCGGACCAGGCGGATCGCGAAGGCGATCGAGCTGAAGCCGATCAAGAGGCTGGAGGCGCCCAGCCACATCCGCAGCGTCGGATCGAGGTCGGGCATTCTTTGCAGGGTCAGCAGCGGAAAGTCGAAGGCGGAATGCAGCGCAAGCGGGCCGGCCAGCATCAGGAGGCGGCTGGAGAGGCGGGCCCAGTCGCGATGGTGCCGGTTCGCACCCAGCGCCGTGCCGGCGCGCGCGATCGTCAGATAAGCGCCCGCGATGATGCCGAGCGCGCCGTGGAACGGCACCGTCAGCACGCTGCGCAAGGCGGCCAGCGAGCGCCACATCTCGGCGTGCTGAACCAGATAGGCGAGGTTCTCGTAAGCGGCGAAGCCGAGGCCGACCGCGGCGCCATAGACCACGGTGTCCATCGGATTGGCAAAGGTCCGCCGCTTGGTCGAGGAGATCACCACGATGGCGATCACCTTGACGGCTTCCTCTGGCAGCGCGACGCCGAAGATCGAATGCATCGCCAGCGCCGCCCAGGGGTCGTCGGGCGCGGCGACCATCTTGGCGAAGGGGGCGCGGGCGAGGCCCAGCAGCGAGATACTGGCCGCGCCTAACAGGAACGCGGTCCAGACCTGGGCCGGCGGTCCCGGACGCTCCTCGGCGGCGATGACAAGCCACAGCATCAGCAGCGCCGGGGCGATGGCGGCCGTTCCGATGACGGTGGGCAATGCTTCAATCAGGTACATCGGCGCCGAAAATAGGTTCCCTTGATCCGCTTATCTACATTCACCGATGCGACCATGTGTCATGCGCACGCTGTCGGTTCGCTTAACGAGCGCGACAGACTTCGTTCATCTGCCGTCGCCCGTCGCGCCGTAGAATACAAGCGCAATCAATTGCATGACAGCACCTGTTCGTCATCCATGATAACGCTCGCGCCGCCGAGCTTGAGGCGCGATTGGCAAGCCGGATCAAGGAAATGCGTGGGTTTCTTCGATTCACGGCGTAGCCCTGCGCCGGTCAGGCCAGCTAGCCGCGCTTCGTTGGGTCCTCGCGGGGCGGCGAGGCGAGCCGGCGCATCCGCGCCTGCTCCAGCTCCCAGAAGGCGCGGACGAGGCAGGTGCCAAGGCAGAACACGATGAGCACCAGCAGGAAAGCCTGGTCGACGGCGGGGATGTGCATCATGGCGATGATAAAGCAACGCCCATGCCATGCGTTCCAGCAACGGCCGGTGCTTTCCGCCTTCAGTGCGTGGTGAACGGCGGCGGCGCCCCGGGAGCGACGTCGAAGGCGCCGAGATGGAATTCCTCGCCGAGGGATGTGTCGGCTTCGCCCGGTTGCGCCAGCAGCGTGAACGCGGCCTGGGGGTAGAGCTTCCAGATCTCCAGATCGCCGGCGGTGATGGTGAGCCAGCCGAACGTGTACATGTAGCGTCCGGGCTCAGTGACCCGGCCGACCCTGTCCCAGGTGATCTTGTCCACTGTAACTTTGTCGACTGCCATTCGGTCCCCCGATCGCAAGTCTGCAAATGACGCCCGGCCTGGAGGCACGGACGATCATAAGCTGATCCCGCAATGGGGCCGCGATAGGGCGGCGATGCGGAGGCAAGACGGCCCGGCGGTGGCCGCTGCCTGCCGATTCAGCGCGCCGTCGAGGCCGCCTCTGCTTCGGCCGCCCGCTCCAGCTGACGGTGCGAGGCGTGGAAGACGTCGTGGACGAGACCGATCTTTTCCAGGCCCAGGATGATCAGGCCGTTGAAATCGATCTCCCACCAGGCGTGCGAGATGTAGGCGTCCCGCGGGAAGCGGTGATGGTTGTTGTGCAGACCCTCGCCGAAGGTGAGGATCGTGGTCACGAACTCGTTGGTCGAGGCGTCGACGACCTCGAAGCGACGATAGCCATAGGCGTGACAGACCGAGCCGGTGAGCTGGCTGGTGAGGATCAGCAGATAGGCGCGGAGCAGGCCGGAGAACAGCACGCAGCCGATCATGGCGTGCACGCCGCCGAACGTGTAGCCGATCACGCCGGGGATGAAGACTGCCGACATCCCGTACCAGACCCAGCGCGTGCGCACGAAGAACATCGCGATCGGATCGGCGAGGATGTCCTTGGCATAGTATTCGTTGTCGGTGGTCGCCTGGTCGAACACCCAGCTGCCCTGGGCGTGCAGAAAGCCCTTGAACGCGCTGATATAGCGATTGCCGAAGCCGTCGAATTGCGGGCTGTGGGGATCGCCGACGTCATCGGCGTAGAGATGGTGGCGGCGGTGGTTGGCGACCCATTTGGCGATCGAGCCCTGCACAGCCATCTGGGCGATGGCGCAGAAGAAGACACGCATGATCGGGCCGGTACGGAAGCTGCGATGGACGAACAGGCGGTGCATGCCGGCACCGATGCCGAACGTCGTCAGCGCGAACATCCAGGCGAACGTGAACAGCTCGACCTTGCCGACGCCTTGCGTCACGGCCCAGATGATGCCGGCGACCGCGCCGACATAGAGGATGCCGAGCAGGAGATAGCTCTCGCGCAGCTTGGCCTGGACCAGCGGCCCTTCGGTGACGACGCCGGGTGGAAGCTGCGGCTTCGGCGCGACGGGCGCGTTCGGCGCGATCTCTGCCGGGGCGAACTCGGCGTCGGCGATGGACATTCCGGGGCTTCCAATACTCGAGGCCCGCAGTGATTGCGGACGCACCGGGGCACACCCTACCGCGCAGGGGTCGCCATCTCCAGTATTTAGTTAAGAAAGAGTTAAGATTGATCGGGCCGGCTTCAGGCCGACTGGAGCAAGGGCGTGCGGACGATCAGGCGGACGAGGTCATCCCGTGACTGTTTTTCGGCGAATTTGACCGCAAAGCCGTGCTCGAACTTGCGGATCACGCGCCCGACGCAGGCGCCGACCGCAAGCGGGGTTCCGAGCGGCGGATCGTATTCGCAGGAGATCGCGACGCCAGCCGTGGAGACGTCGATGATGAAGCACGGATGGCTGCTGCCGTTGGCGAGCGTCAGGAAGGTGTGCGAGACCTGCGGTACGAAACGCGCGTCGTTCCGCAGCTCCTGGACGCTGGCGTCCTTCTGCTTCTTCTCGAGCCAGGTCAGCTTTTCCGACATCCAGGCGCGCCGCGCCCGCGTCATGTCGAGCTCCATCAGGAAGCCCGACTTCAGCGTCGCGCTGATCGTGCACTGGAATTCGCCGAAATCCTGGAAGTAGGAGGTGAGGCGCTCGCCGACCTTGCCGACGACGGGCACGTCCACGATCATGCGGAAGGGCGAGACGCGCTTGGTGCGACAGGCAAAGCTGCGCAGCTTGCCCTCGCAATCATACCAGCGGGGCAGCGAGTAGCTGCCGCTGACCGTGACGTCCACTGCACGCTGCCTGAGGAACTCTGCGACGGACATGAGGTGCCAATGATGTTCGGGATTGCTTCCGTAATTCCACGGTAGCTGTCAAATTCTAAGCAAATGATACTAGCGCAAAGGAGCAGGGGTAAATTTCCGGTAAATGCGCGCTTCGCGCGCCCGGCAGAAAGCGCGGCATAAGGACCCGTTATGCTGCAGGCCGCCTCACAACATCGTCATCGAGGGTGCGGTGAAGCAACGACGCGCTGTGGCGCCTAGAGTGATCCGAACAGCACCAGCAAAGCCAGCGAGCCCATGGCCATCGCGAACTGGATCGTCGTCCATATCAGGCCGTTCGGGCTGATCTGCAATCCCAACGGCGGCAACGCGCGCCGCATCGCCAGCGCCGTGAATGCTTCGACAATGGCGAGCAGGAGGGCGATGCCGGCGATGAAAGACCATGACTCGGTCGGAGGCATCCATGGCGCGAGCCCGGCCTGGACGGAGCCCTTCAAGGCGGCGAGCAACGCGAACCAGCCGAACCAGAATGCGGAGCGCTTGACGATGTCGGGGCCGATCGTTTCGGGCTCGAGGCGGATACCGATCGTTGCCAGCGCGCTTTCGATGCGCTCGCCGTCGGTCAGGACAACGAACGCGCCGAGATAGAGCGGAATGCGCGACTGGAAGAGCAGGGCGAGGATACCGAACAGGATAACGTGGCCGATGACGTCGCCGAGAATATCGCTGATTGCGTTCTTGGCGCTGCTGCCTGACGGCACGAGCGCCGCCGGCGCGGAATCTGCCTGACGCTGCGGAAGCGATCTGGCGCGCGCCATGTGCTCCAGCATTTTGGCGCGCCGGTCGGATGGATGCTGGCGAGGATGGCCCAGCCATGGCGGAAGGCCCGGCGTCTTTGTGGATGCGCCGGACGAACGTTCAATCTCGGGGTTACACTGCGCCATGGGCCTGGACCGGTTCCAACTGACATTGGTCGGTGGCGAGCGGAGGGGAGGTTCATGAGGAAGCGGGAGAAATTGCAGCCGGGCCGTCGTGGCGGCCCATTGCGGCGTAATCTATCGCCGTCGCCTGCACTGGCGCTCCCTAGCGGAATCGAACCGCTCTCTCCACCGTGAAAGGGTGGCGTCCTAACCGATAGACGAAGGGAGCAAACGCAGGGCCCTGCCGTTTTTCCCGGCACGGCCGCTGGCCGGCCGAGTCGGACCCGGCGGCTTGCAGCGGGCGAACGTATAGTGGCCTTTCTGGCTCCCGGCAAGCCGTCCGGGACCGGTCTTTTGGCCCCGGTGGACAGCGCTGGCCCCGGGGTGATCCGGAGGCGATTTCAACGGTTTCTTAGGGTTCCCTGAGTAGCGCTGGAACGGGAGATTTTTCGCCAATGCCACCTCCGAAAAAGCGCGCAGCCCGCAAGCTGCTGTCGCAGCATGCCTGGATCACGCTCGACGGTGGCTTCGCCGCGCGGCATTGCCTGGTCCAGGACATCTCGGATTCGGGCGCCAAGATCACGCTGGACGAGGACGCGAGCCAGCTCCCGGGCGTAATCAGGCTCGCCTTCGCACGCGATGCCCGCACCGGGCGGAGCTGCCAGGTGGTCTGGCGCCGCGGCAAATCAGCCGGCATCAAGTTCATCTGATCGGGGCCGCGGAAGGCCCGATGGCGCGCGGCGCCGGTCCGGGCTAGAACGCCGCCATGCGCGCGCCGCTCCTCATCCTGATCTCGTTGCTGGCCACATCCGCCGCCGCAGCGGAGGCCCTGCACCTGCCGCCTGCCGAGCAGCCGAAGGCAGGCACGACCGTGCCGCTGAAGGGCGCGGCCGGGAAGGCACGAACGGGCTCCTGCGCCTCTTATGGCCCGCGCTTCGTCATGGTCGAGGGCACCGGGACCTGCGTGAAGATCGGCGGCTCGATCAGCATCGACACCACTGTGAGGCGCTAGAGGCCCATGCCGGTGGATCTGCTGCGCCTCGACCTCGTCGTTCCCGTCCTGATGTACTGCGCACTGCTCTGGTGGGTCGGCCGCGGCTTGAGCTGGACGGCGCGGCTGGCGACCGCGGCGGTGACCTTGGTGCTGATCGTCTGCGTGCTGCTGGTCGAGCGCGGCTGGCGGTAAAGCATGATCCGGAAAAGTGCGCAGCGGTTTTCCGAAAAGGTCATGCTTAAACAAGCGATGACGATTCATCCTGATCGTATTGCGCCTTAGCGCCAAAAACTAAAACGCGAAAACAACCCCATGCACAGTAGCGTCAAGTGCTGAGTTGACGCCGCAGGATTGCGCCGAAACGCGGATTCATCGCGCTCTCGCCGCAGCTTGCGCCGCGCTGCCGGTTCACGACATCGGCGGTGCGACATGCTGTGCAAAACCGGGCCGTTTGCCGAGCTCGGCGAGCCAGCGCGTCAAATGCGGCTGCGCCGGCCGGGTGATACCCTCGACGCCGAGCCAGCGCCGCGCATAGGAGCCGAGCGCGATGTCCGCGAGCGTGAACGCATCGCCCTCCATGAAGCGGCGCGAGGAGAGCAGGCGGTCGGCGATGGCCCAGACCTCGGCGGCGGTATCGGCATCGCGCTGCACCTGGATCATGTCGCGCTCGGCGGGGGCCGTGCGCACGATGCCCCAGAACACCGGGCGGTCGACCGGCTGCACCGTCGACAATGTCCAGTCGAGCCAACGGTCGACCGATGCGCGGCTCTTCGGCGCCTCTGGGTAGATCGGCGTGCCGCTTCCATGTGCGAGGCAGAGGTAGCGCAGGATCGAATTGGATTCCCACAGCACGAAGTCGCCCTCGACCAGCGTCGGGATCCGCGCATTGGGGTTCATCGCGAGATAGTCGGCCTCGCGGGTTCTGCCGTAGCTCATGCCGGCGTCGACGCGCTCATAGGGCAAAGCGAGCTCGGTGAGGCACCACAGCACCTTCTGCACGTTGACCGAATTGGCGCGGCCCCAGATCGTCAGCTTGGTGTCAGGCATGAGGCGTCTCCCGCGGCGTTGTCGCTTGCCGCGGGTGATAGCGGAATTCGCCGTTCGGAGCGATCCGCGATTGCGGCGCGCCTCTCATGCAAAAAGCTCCGCCCGAGGCGAAGCTTTCGTTGCAAAACAACTCGCAAACTTGAACCCGTCGATCAGCGGCCGAAGAACAGCCACAACAGAATGATCACCGGGATCGGCACGCCAAGCATCCACAGCAATAGCCCTCTCGCCATCACATCCTCCTCCAATCGGCTTCGTTGAAGAGAGAACGTCGGGTGCGGGAGCTTGTTCCTGCCGGCGCCTTACCAGTGGCCGGTATTGGGCATCGATGCCCAGGGCTCCTGCGGCGGCTTCGGCTCGCCCTTCTGCAGCAGCTCGATCGAGTGAAGGTCGGGCGAGCGAACGAAGGCCATGTTGCCATCGCGCGGCGGACGGTTGATGGTGACGCCGGCCTTCATCAGCTGCGCGCAGGTGGCGTAGATGTCGTCGACCTCATAGGCGAGATGGCCGAAGAAGCGATCCTCGCCGTACTTCTCCTCGTCCCAATTCCAGGTGAGCTCGACCAGCGGCGCGCCGCGCGTCTGCGGCTGCTTCTTCAGCGCCTCGAGATCGTCCGCCGAGCACAAGAACACCAGCGTGAACCGCCCCTTGTCGTTCTCGATCCGCCGCACCTCCTTCAACCCGAAAGCATCAACATAGAATTTCAGCGCGACGTCGAGATTGCGCACGCGCAGCATGGTGTGGAGATAACGCATGGTTGTTGCTCCCTATCGTTCGGAGGGTTTTGCTTTGGGCCGGGGCGGCGGGAGTAGGAGATAGCAGGAAAGTGGGAGGAGGGGCAGGGGGCGGGGCAAATGTGTGTGAAGGGAAAGGGTTGGCGAAGCGAGCCAGCCGAGCATGGACTGGAGCCGCGGAGTAGGGGGGCTAGCGATGGCAAATGACCTGAGCAGCCCTGTCGCCGCCAAGGTCCCTCTGAACTGCTCTTGCGACGGTTGCGGTGAACCCCAACTCCGCCGGCGCGACCCATCCATATGCTCCAAGCCGTGCTCAGCGCGATGGTGGATATTCTCCTGTTGGCCACATGGAGCCGTGGTCAGGTTCTTCGGCCTGAAAAGGCGTCGAGATCGCCACGGCCATCTTCGGCCTCGGCTGTATCGTGATCGGCTCTGTGGTGTCGGCGCTGGGGCACTGACGAGGGAAGCATCGTGAAGACGATTACACTACTTGCCGTGGCGGCGATGTTGCTGCTGGAGGTCTTCGGCCCGACGTCGAGCGTCGGTGGCTCGATGGGCTTCATGCTGGTCTTTGTCGCCGTGATGCTGGCGGTCGCGATCTACGAGGCCTGGTCGAACAGGCGCGGAGCGATCGGATGGACCGTGAATGTTTTCGCGTCGGTCGTTGGCGGTCTGACGGCAATTGCCCTCATCGGAATGGCCATGGATACGATCCTCCCGTATCTCCACCTCGAAGGCTCGCTCGCATCGTCGCAGCATCCTCTGAAGTATGTCGTGGTCACAGTGATTGCGATCTTGATGGTGCTGGGATCATGGATACCGCTCCGGATCGTCAACCGGCTGCGCGCTTAGCTGAAGGATGGAGGCTGTTACCAGAGGGGCGAGGCGGCCTGAACACGAGATGGCCGCGCCGCTCCGTGGGGAGCGACGCAGTCAGCCGTGCAGGACGCCGGCTTACTTCATGTTGCTGCGCGTCTTCGTGCCGCCCTGGTCGCTACCCCGGCCGGAGCCGCCCTGGCCGGAGGCGTCGGGCTTCACCATTCCGCCCTTGCTCATGCCGTCCTTGCTCATCCCGGTCGTGCCCTTGGTCATCGAGCCCTTGTCCGGGTTTTTCATGCCGGGCTTCTGCATGTTGTCGGACTGCGGGGCGGGTCCGGTTTGGGCAAAGGCGGAGCCGCACATGAGACCGAGTGCGGCGGTAGCGATCATGAACTTCTTCATCGCAAGCTCCTCGTTGGTTGCATGAGCCAACGGGAACGCGGAAGCCATGTTCCTCGACTCGACGTTCAGGAGGCAAGAATTCTTCGTCGGAGGTCGCCGCCCGCGATTTATGTCAGCGGGCGTGCGTTCTTGCGCGGGGGCGAGCTGCCTGGGATCGACGCCGACGTCGTCGCCGCCTGCAACTAGGCCGCGATCCGTTGTTCGACCGGGGCCGTCAGCAGCTTGAGCGCTTGTGCATGTTGCAAGTCAGGGACCGCGATCGCCGTGTGGCTGTAGATCGCATGGCTGCGTGATTTTGCAATCTTGTCCAGGATCTGGCTACCCTTGATGACGTGAAGACCCATGCCCTCGTCAGTGGGGAAGATCGCCAGCACCACGTCGTAGGCCGCGATGACGGCCCTGAGTGCTTCGGCCTTGTCCTCGGCGACGTCGACGAAAACACGAACATCAGCCGCGAGTTCACGCAGCTCGTCAAAATCCAGCACTGTGGGATACTCCAAACGCAACGAGACCGAATGGAGATTGGCGGCGTTGGGTTACTGAAGTGTCAACAAGGCGTGCCGAGCCACAAGTTTCACGGCGAGGTGACTTCAGGCTCTAGCGCTTTGCTTCTTCCTTGCGAAGCCGGACCTCCGCGGACTCGTCCACGAGGTTCAAGGCGTGGCCGTCATAACTCAGCTTGAGCCCTCGGCCGACGATCCATGTCCATCCCTCCCGGTCCTTGATCGGTTGGGCGTTGAACTGGTCGGAGATCGATTTGACGGCAGCGTCCTGCGCCCCCGGATTGTTCAACTCCGCCTTGACGCGCCAGATCGGGTGCCTGGCGTCGGCCTCCTCGCTGTCGACCGTAAGCTTGGCGCCGTTGATGTCGCATTCGAAGGTGTAGGAGTCGCGGCTCCGGCGGCAGAGATAGCGGCGTTGACTGACGAGCTTGCTGGTCTCGTCGAATGTCATCCCGGGCGAGAAGCCGAAGATGTCGGACTTCTTCACGAGGGCGAGGGACGCAGGCTTCAGGAAGCTCGGCTGGATCGCGACGAGGGCTGCGACGGCGACAACGATCAAACCTGCGATGACGATAGCGACCTTCATGAGCACCCCACGAGAAACCTTCAGACCATTATAGGCGGCCGGGCCGTTCTACCATGCCCCCAAAAGCGAAAACCCCGCCTGGGGGAAGCGGGGCTCTCTGTGGGGTGAAGCTTAGGGACTTCAATGATATGACGGCGCCGGCCGCAAAATGGTTCAAACGGAAATCGGAAGGTCCTCCGGCATCTTCACAGGAAGTGGGGAACCCCGCAGAACCCCTGCTTGCGTTTTCGGCCTCGATGGGTTCTAAGCCCCGTCACTTCATGACCTCTGGCATGAAATCAGCGCGCCCCCGCGCTTCAGGCCGCGTCCCCAGCAGAGTTGCTCGCGCGCACAAAAGGAATTCAGACATGGCGAAGATGACGAAGACTCAATTGATTGATGCAATTGCCGAGGGCACGCAGCTTTCGAAGAACGACGTGAAGTCAGTGATCGAGTACATGGCGACGGTCGGCTACAAGGAGCTCAACGAGTCCGGCGAATTCGTCATTCCCGGCTTCGCGAAGATGTCGGTCGTGAACAAGCCGGCGACCGAAGCCCGCATGGGCGTCAATCCCTTCACCAAGGAGCCGATGCAGTTTGCGGCCAAGCCGGCGAGCAAGTCGGTCAAGGCCTCGCCGCTGAAGGTGGCCAAGGACGCCGTCTAAGGCGCTGGTGATGTCGTTGCGGCGGGATGCCGCAACGATCAATGACTGAAGACAAGGTGGTGCTCGGCGACGGCGATGCCGAACATCACCACGACAATCAGGACGAACCACAGAGCGCGCCGGTCGGTTTGTCCCGGCGCGCTCTGCGGTTTCCGGCAAGCCGGGCAGACCGAAAGTCCGATCGGGATCTCGGTCTCACAGTATTCGCAGATCATCGGCGCCTCGATCATGAAGGGCGCGGGGCATCGGCTCTGGGGCCGGACACGGTAGCGCGCGACACCGCCTCATTCGGCCGGTCCAATGCGAATGTTGGAAGATTCGTTCCCGTGGCTACGACCGGCTGCACCTTGGCAGGCAGCCGTTGCCTTCAAAGAAAAACCCCGCGCTTTCGCACGGGGCTCTTCTGGCTGACGGCGTTGGGATTTCAGCGCCTGGCCGCCAGCCGTATTTCTAACTTAAAGTTGAAAACCCAAAAAGCAACAGCGCCGCGATGACGGAATATGTTCGTTCACCGCAGCGCTGCCATATGACTGGGCGCTGAAATCCCCAGCTTCCATGGGTCCACGCGGCGTTGAAAAGGTTCAACGCGACATGCCGGAAATCGCGCGCGAGGGACTGGACTTTTTGTTCTCATTTTGTTCTAGTGAGCCGCCTTAAGGACCGCTTGGGAGGTGACTCATGACCGTCGAAAAACAGCGCGAAGTGATCAGGCTCTGGAACGAGCTCAGGAAGCTCGATGGCCCGGCCGCGGAAGAGCTCCGCATCCAGATCCTGGAATGCTTCTCGGAAAAGGAAAAAGTGAAGCGGGCGGCTTGATCCGCTCCGGCGGACGCCGAACACTAGGGATCCGGCAAACGCCGTCTGACCTGACGGCTCGCGCTTATCGGGCGGCTTTCGCAGGGGCGACGAGGCGACCAATTTGAAGTTCGTTGTGGTTGCCGCCGCGAAAATTCGCCGCTGGTGCTTCAGGAACGAACATGTGCTGTCAGCGTTCGGCCTGCATGACATGCCCGCGATGCGCCAAGCCGATGACGGCGACTTCCGCCAACAGCTTTCGATGCGAACCTTGCCGCGAGATCGTCATCGTGTTCGCGGTCGTCTCGAAATTCCTGCCGCCGAAGATTGTGCCGAGCTACGTCGCTGAAGAGGTTGCGTCGCGCGCTTTCATCGATCGTTAGGAATCGCCTCGCACTGATTTTTTCGACTCCGATTCGTTCTTTGAGAACGAAATGGAGTCGGATGCAGAACATGTTGCACCTGCGGCGGCGATGCGGCCACACGCATCAAAACGAGACAGCGTGATGCTTCGCACAGTCCCGTCCGCGCCTTCTCCGTAAGGAGTGAGGCGAGGGAGAGCGACATGGATGCGTGCTGGTTTCTTGCCGAGATCGCGAAAGTGTTCTGGTACGATCGGCACTCGCGCTTGCGCAAAGGCAAACCGTCAGTGCCGCAAGTGCCGCCGCCGGGATCGAAATCTCCCGAGGCCTCGTCTCCCGATGCGACCTGAGCCGATCGTCGTGCCTGCGCGCACGTTTTGTTAAGAGTCGCTCCACGCCGATTTCTTCGATTCCGATTCGTTCTTCGAGAACGAAATGGTGTCGAAGCTGGAACAAAGCCGGTCGCCAGGCTGCGGTCGCTTCGGCTTCCTGCGATATGGCAAGCAGCTCGCTGGAAATCGCGGGCGCTCCGCAAACTCCTAACAATCATTTGCGCGGAAGCCGATAACCCTATTCGGTTAGGTTAAAAGCCCAATCGCGTTGCGCTTGGCGCTCGTTGCGGTAGATGTCTGGCAAGGACAAGCAAGAAACGACCTTTACCAAGAAGCATTTTTATCATGACACCTTTTTCTGAGCCGTCCTTTTACCAAGGCGACCGAGAGACCTACCGGCGCGTCGCCATCGTCGGCGCGCTGTTCTGTCTCGCTTTCGTGGTGATCAGCTTCTCGCTGCGGCCGCAGCTCGAGGACACGCGCGTCGCGGTCAAGGCAGACCGGCTGGTGCGCACGGCGGGCCAGGCGGCGCACGCCAATTAAAGCGGCGCTAGCGATCGTCGCTGTAGACGCGATCGTCGGCCGGCACCTGCGGGCCCGCGGTGCCGCGCGAGGCAAGCGCCACGAAACCGGCATAGCCGGACAAATTGAGCAAAACTTCGAGCCACGCGGGCATGTCGGGCCTCTTCCGCTCTCTGCGTGAAGGGGGATTCAACGTCCGCGCGTATTCCTGGTTCCATGCTCTCGCCAAGAAATTCGGAAGAAATTCGAAGGAACTCAAAGCGGAGAGGAGGGGTCGAGTCGGCGGCCGAGGGTCGCGACGGATTCGCTCGACGGCTGCTCTTTCAGGAACTCGGCGATCGCCCGCGCCAGCTCGCCGTCGCTCATCGGCGTCGGCGGCGGGTGCAGCGTGCCGACACCGAAGCTGCGAACGATCTCGTCGTAGTGCTGATCGTCGGATCGGGGAACCAGCCTGCGGATACGGGCCAGCAAAGCGGATAGCGGCAAACTCTCCTCCTCGGTCGTTCGCCCCGCTGGCAGCAATCCTCGTCTGCTGCCATCTGCTCCCGTGAAACTGAAAACCCCGCCAGCATCGCGGAGATGCTGACGGGGCTTCGTGCTGTTGCCTCTACCCGGATGGCGGAGGCTCCCGCACTTGAGGAGGCAATCCTCGGCCGGCGATTTCGTTCCGCCCGCATCGGCTTTTTTTGCCCCGCCCGGTTCCGCACCCTGCGCGCAACCATCGCAGGCGCGCGTCGTTATCTCCGCGAGACGCGAAGGAGGAGAGCATGAAGAAAACACTGGCAGTTCTGGCCACCGTCGCAGCCGTTGGCGTGACCGCGGTTGCGGCCCCTGCGCCTGCCGAGGCGCGCGGGCGCGGCATTGGCCCGGGCCTCGCATTTGGCCTCGCCGCCGGCGCGATCACCGCGGGTGCGGTCGCAGCGTCCCATCCGTACGGTTATTACGGCCCGCGCTACGGCTATTATGACGGCCCCGACTATTATTACGGGCCGGGCTCCTACGCCTATTACGGCGGCGGACCGTACTACCGGCGCCATCACCACTGGCGCCATTGGTAGCCACTCTCAAGCGAAAAGCCCGGAGCGATGCTCCGGGCTTTTTTCACGTGCATTGATCGGGACGTGAACTACGGCCAAAGCGAGGGCCGTTCGACCTTGCGGGCGTTCTCCAGGGTCGACACGAAATATTCTTCGCGCTCGCGCTTGAATTTTTCCTGCGTGGCACGGAAGGCGGCGACACGGGCTGCGATTTCATCGCGCTCACGAGCTTTGCGTTCTTCGTCTTCGGTCATGACCATCCCCTCGGGTTTACTTAACTCAAGCACTGCCGCCGCATCATCTTGAGTCGCATTGACACATCCATTGGGGCTCCTGAATGGGGCGTCAATGGGGAGGAGGCATTGCAGGATTGTGATATGCGAAGGTCGGAAAAAATTGCCGGGCACTTCGCGTTGGCGCTTGATAAGAGCGTCAACAATCTTGCCGCTTGCGCATGATGCTGTCAGGCAAAACGAATCGGGAGGCCGCGATTGATTGCATCGGATCTTCAGAGCGGCGTTGAGCGGCTCGGCGACATGATCGCCGAGGCAAGGGTCATCGTGCCGTTCACCGGCGCCGGCATCTCGACCGAATGCGGCATTCCCGACTTCAGCTCGCCGGGCGGAATTTGGACGCGCAACCGTCCGATCCCGTTCGACGAATTCGTCGCGAGCCAGTCAGCGCGGGACGAATCCTGGCGCCGCCGTTTTGCGATGGAGGAGGTCTTCGCGGCGGCGAAACCCGGCCGCGGCCATCGGGCGCTGGCCTCGCTCTATTGCGCCGGCAAGGTTCCCGCCGTCATCACCCAGAACATCGACAATCTGCACCAGGCCTCCGGTTTCGCCGGCGAGCACGTGATTGAACTTCACGGCAATACCACTTATGCGCGCTGCATCGGATGCTGGCAGGCCTATCCGCTCGACTGGGTGAAGCGTCGCTTCGACGACGACGGCCTCGCGCCCAACTGCACCGCGTGCGACGAGCCGGTGAAAACCGCCACGATCTCCTTCGGCCAGATGATGCCCGATGATGAAATGCAGCGCGCGACCGCATTGTCGCAGGCCTGCGACCTCTTCATCGCGATCGGTTCCTCGCTCGTGGTGTGGCCCGCGGCGGGCTTTCCGATGATGGCGAAGAACGCCGGTGCACGTCTGGTGTTCATCAATCGCGAGCCGACCGAACAGGACGACATTGCCGATCTCATCATCCACCACGACATCGGCGAAGCGCTCGGGCCCTTTGTCGCCAATTGAGGCATCAATTTGATTCGCGGCTGTGCAAGCTGTTCATAGGTTCCGCCGAATCTCTTTTTTATCTATGCCTCGCAACCGGGAGTGTTATCTTTTGAGTCGAAAGATTCGCGTCGCGTCCAGTTGAGAAGGTTCTCGAAAGACGCGTGATTCGATGCCGCTGCTGAGGCGGGTCGCATGACAGTGTGGGGTCCGGGGTTATGGGGTCGTCGGACGGATTTGAGTCCAAGAAGCTCGGGGTTCCCGGGCAGGGGGCATCGCCCGGGCGGATCACGCCGGGCGAGCACGGCAGTGCCGGTCGCGAGAGCGGGCTCAGTCCGTTCAGCGGGCTCGGCGAGACCAGCGCCAATCTCGTCGAAGTCCACGGCGTCATCAAATGGTTCGACGCTTCCAAGGGCTACGGCTTCATCGTTCCCGACAACGGCTGGCCGGACGTTCTCCTGCACGTAACCGTGCTTAGGCGCGACGGCTTCCAGACCGCCTATGAGGGCGCCCGCATCGTCGTCGAGTGCATCCAGCGCGCCAAGGGTTACCAGGCTTTCCGCGTGGTCTCGATGGATGAGTCGACCGCGATCCATCCTGCGCAGATGCTGCCGCCGCGCACCCATGTCACGGTCACCGCGACCAGCGGGCCGGAACGGGCCCAGGTCAAATGGTTCAACCGGCTGCGCGGCTTCGGCTTCCTGACCTGCGGCGAGGGCACGCCCGACATCTTCGTGCACATGGAGACGCTGCGCCGCTTCGGCATGACCGAGCTCAGGCCCGGCCAGTATGTCCTGGTCCGCTTCGGGCCCGGCTCCAAGGGCATGATGGCGGCCGAGATCCATCCCGAGACCGGATCGCCGGGATTGCAGTCGCACTAAGCGCGAGGAGACTCGCGCTCTGGCTTCCAAGTCCCTGCAAGCTTTCAAATCCCCCAAGCTTCATTTCCCGCAATCGTGAGCAGAGCCGCGCCGGCAGACCGGTGCGCCTCTGGCTTTTCCGGCGACCGCCGCGTAAGGACTGGTCCAGTCCCACGCCTCGAGTGCCCCCATGAATCCTGATCGAAAGGCTGTCTGGTCCGTTCTGAAGGGCTGGCTTGCCGCCGTGCTCGTCATCGCCGGCTGTGTCGTTGCCGGCGCGCCCGCCGGCGCCGCCAGCTTCCAGCCGCTCGAGATCGTCACCAAGAACGGCGTGCAGGTATTCTCGGTGGAAGTGGCGACGACCGAGGAGGAGAAGCAGACCGGCCTGATGTACCGCAAGGAGCTGGCGGACGGCAAAGGCATGCTGTTCGACTTCAATCCCGAGCAGGAGGTGTCGATGTGGATGAAGAACACCTATGTCTCGCTCGACATGATCTTCATCCGCGCCGACGGCCGCATCCTGCGCATCGCCGAGAATACCGAGCCGATGTCGACCAAGATCATCTCGTCCCGGGGGCCCGCCCGGGCCGTGCTGGAGGTGGTGGCAGGAACGGCGCAGAAATACGGCATCCGCCCCGGCGACCGCGTCGGCCATCCGCTGTTCGGCAGCAAATAGCGCGGGCAGGCGGGCGCCTGCCGGGCCCTGGAAGCTTGCCGGCGCTTTGAAAGCCTTGCTGGCGCCTTGGAAGCCTTGCTGGCGCCTTGGGAAGCGTGTATCGACGGGGCTCGCCGGACATTCGGGGTATAGCGCAGCCTGGTAGCGCGGCAGTTTTGGGTACTGCAGGTCGTTGGTTCGAATCCAGCTGCCCCGACCAGTCCCCTCGTTGAGTCTCCCGGACTTTTTCCCTCTGACCTCTGCCGTGATCTGACAGGCGTCGTTCCGCGACTTCTGCGCGATGTTTCAAGCGGTTGCGGCGCGCTGACCGGGACAGAATTGGCGGCCCCGCATCGAACCTTTTGGCTGTCGTCACAGACATATGTGTGTTGGGGATTTCAGCGCCCAATGTCTAAACGGACGCCGCCAAGCGATGATATTCCGCTTGCGCGGCGTTGCGCTTTTCAGGTGTCGCTTTTCAGATCCGACCGATCAGCTCGAGGCGTACCAGCCGAACGGAAACGGTAGTAGCGGCCATATGCCGTGGTTGTCGTTGGCGGCTTTCGGCAGCTCATGCGCCGGCGTCCTTGCGATTAGCGTAGGGGACGACGATCGGAGCGCCAGGCGCAGACGTTCACATTGCAAATTCATTGTGGTCGCTCTGACGAGATTCTCGAAATTCAATCTACAAAATTGGACGTCAGCTCAATCAAATCGCCACGCGCCCAAGATGGCGCGGTCATTCTCAAATCGCACGTACATTGTAGATAAATCCGCGCCGGCTTTCAACCGATCTCGGCCGTAAGCCGAGGGGGAAGTAAGGTTGACCGGTTAGGTTAAGGATGAGCGGTTGTTGCGGCCGCTTCGGCGATCGTTATCAGATCGATTCCGGCTCGCGACGGGCTGCCTGCAATTCGTGCTCACACAAGGTCACGGTTCGTCGCGGCGCGCGTATCCTGTGAGTTCTGCGTCATGTCTTTCGATCGCAACTTCAAAACCGCCGGTCCGCAATCGAGCTGGAGCGAGATCTGGCACCTCTGGACCGTGATCGTGCCCCGCCGCTCGATAAACGGGCAGCTCGTGGTCGGCAAGGTCTGGCGCCGCCATGACGGCCGCGACTGGATCTACAAGAAGTTCACCGAGTTCGACGGCGAAGAAGCCGCCTGAAGAGCGATGAGCCGGGCAAACCGTCGTCGCGCCTTGGGCCATTGCTGAGGCCATCGATCTTGGCCCATGGCGGCTGAAGGCCGCGCTTCAACCGCCAGACGTTGCCGGATCAGGCCGCCTTCGCTGCGGCTGCCGCCGGCTTGGGCGGCGGTGGCTTCAGCGGCTTGTCCTGCTTCTTCGACCACGAAATGTAATAGGCCACCGTCGTCATGATCGCGATGCCGGCGACGCTGACGAAGATCTGTGCGAGCAGCGAGCCCGAGCTCATCGACAGCTCGAAATGGCCGACGAACGACAGGAACACGCCGACGCAGAACACGGCGAGCGACTGCTGGCCGCAGACGATCAGGGGATCGAACACCTTCCATTCAAGTCCCGGCCATTCCTTTGGCACGAAGCGGATCACCATGATCACGATCACGACGAAGTGGAGGAAGCGGTAGGGCGCAAGGTTGGTCTTGTCGTTCGGATTGAAGGCCGAGAACAGCCACTCCGGGAACATGCCGCCGAACGTGGGGAAGCGGCCGGCCATGGTCATGACCAGCGCGAACAAGAGATAGCCGAGACAGAGATAGAGCGTGATCGGCGCGTTGATCAGCGTCATCGAGCGCCGTGCGCCACCCATCGCGCACCAGGCGCCGAACACGAACAGCACCTGCCAGCAATACGGGTTGAAGTACCACTGGCCGGCCGGATAGGCATTCAGATTCCAGCCGAAGTGACGCGCCGCCAGCCACAGCACGATCGCCAGCACCATCGTCAAATCGGGCTTGCGCAGCATGAACCACAACACCGGCGGGAACAGGCCCATCAGCACGATGTAGAGCGGCAGCACGTCGAGATTGAGCGGCTTGAAGCGCAGGAACAGGCCCTGGCGCAGCGTCTCGGTGGCGTTGTCGACGAGGCCGGCGACGTTGAACTCGTTGATCATCTCGCTATCGCCGAAGCGCAGCGCCAGATAGCTGATCGAGGCGATATAGATCACGAACAGGATGATGTGGGCGACGTAGAGCTGCCAGACCCGCTTGGTCAGCCGGGTGGCGCCGACCAGGAAGCCGCGCTCCAGCATCATCCGCGCATAGACGAACGAGGCGGTATAGCCGGAGATGAAGACGAACAGGTCGGCGGCGTCGGAAAAGCCGTAATTGCGCGTCGTGACCCAGTTCACGACATTGTCGGGAATGTGGTCGAGGAAGATCGCCCAGTTCGCGACCCCGCGAAACAGGTCGAGCCTGAGGTCACGGCCTTTTTCAGGGAGCGTGGCGTTGATGTTCAGGAAGGCCATGCGACGGGAGCTTTCGGGAGGGGCGGTTACGCTGATGTCGTCGAAGCAGTGCCGCCGGGCGGGCCCCCAGCGCGAAAGGCGGTACGCAATTGTCACGGTGCAGCATAATGACTATACCGGTGGTGAGGGTGCCCGGGGCCGGAATCACCGATCAGTTCCCAATCGGTGTCTGTATACTATCCCTGAGGTTTCCACCAACTGCTACCGTGACGCATCGAAATCGAACGAAAAGACGAAGAGGCCGGACCGCCAATGACCGCACGCATTTTCAAGCCCGCCAAGAACGCGATGCAATCCGGCCGGTCCAAGACGAAGGAATGGCAGCTCGACTACGAGCCGGAGCAGCCCCGTTCGGTCGAGCCGCTGATGGGCTGGACCTCGTCGGGCGACATGAAGCAGCAGATCACGCTGCGCTTCGACAGCAAGGAAGAGGCGGTCGCCTATTGCGAGCGCAAGGGCATCGCCTACCAGGTGATCGAGCCGCAGGATTCGATCCGCCGCCCGGCCGCCTATGCTGATAATTTCTCGTTCCGCCGCGGCGAGCCCTGGACGCATTGAGGGCGCGGCTGCATCGACTTCAAACGACTTGATGCTCTTGTCATGCCCGGGCCCGGTCCCGGGCATCCACGTTTTGGGTGGGCGTGAACGAACGTGGATCGCCGGGACAGGCCATGACGGTGGAGGAGAGGCATTCCACCCGAACGCGATAGCGTCGCGCCCCGGCGTTCGGACCCTTGGCACCAGTTCCGCCGCGTGCTTCGCTGGTCCTGACATCGGAACCACGACGGGGTGGGGGTATGGCGGGGCGTGACCAGCTCGACGGCGTCGATCTGAAGATATTATCCGAGTTGCAGCAGGACGGGCGTATCCGCAACAACGAGCTGGCGCTGCGCGTCGGCGTGTCCGCGCCGAACTGCCTGCGCCGGCTGAAATCGCTGTTCAGCCGCGGCGTGATCCGGGCAGTGCGGGCCGTCATCGACGAGCGGCGGCTCGGCTATGAGGTGGTCTCGTTCGTCTCGATCCAGCTCGGCAGCCAGGCCCAGCCGGTATTGGAGGCGTTCGAGAGCTCGATCGCTGCGATCCCGCGCATCCAGCAGTGCTGGCGGATCTCGGGCGACACCGACTATCTCCTGAGATGCGTGGCGCCGAGCGTGGAGAGCATGCGCCAGCAACTGCTGCATTTCGCAGCAATGCCTGACGTGAAGAACGTCCGCAGCTTCCCGGTGCTGGGTGTCGCGAAGGACGTGCCGCTGCCGTTGCAGGACGTCGCGGCGGTATCGGCGGGATAGGGAAACATTCCAGGCGCCGTTACTCCAAGATCGCGAAAATCCGTGGGCGCCACGCGTCGTCGATTTCAGCATTATAATACTGATTAACTCACATAACTGTGACATGTGATTTCGGAAGTCCTGCGATGCGCTGAGACGTGATTGCCGGTCCCGGTGCGCCGCCTAGATGCAAGGGGTGAACCTCAGCCTGCGTCGCATCCTGAGGACTCTTTTGTGGGACCCTGAAGCTGGAAAAGACACCATGACCTCGACCTCGAAGACGATTGTCGCATCCGCTGCGACGCTGTTTGCATCGGCGTTTCTCATGATGACCGCACCCGCCGCGCAGGCGGAAGAGTACTGCATCACCAACGGCGCCCAGGCCGCTCATGGCTGCGGCTATCCGACGATGGAAGCCTGCCGGGCTGCGGCGGGCGGGATCGGCGGCACCTGCTCGCAGAGCGGCGGTGCGAAGACCTCGAACGACGCGCTGGCCTATCAGCCGAAGCAGTCGCGCACCAAGCTTCGCCCCGGTGCGCAGACCAACTCGAACTAACGCCTGAATATGAGACGGGTTTCGAGACTGCGGCCTCCGAGAGTTCATCTCGGGGGCCGTAAATTCATGACGGTGAGGCGACAGCGGGCGTGTCTCAGCGATACCGGCCGCGAAACTCGCGCGGCGAGGCACCGGTCCAGGTGCGGAACGCGCGGGAAAAGCTCTTCTCGTTGCGGAAGCCCGCGATCTCCGCGATGCGTTTGATCGGCGTGCGGCCTCGCATCAGCTCCTGTTTTGCCAGTTCGAATTTTGCCTCTTCCTTGAGGTCGCGCAACGAGGTGGCCTCCTCGCGCAGGCGCCGATGCATGGTGCGGGTGGAGAGCGCAAGCTCGCTTGCGACATCCTCGGCACCGAGACTGCGTCCGCGCGCATTGCGGAGCACGCGGCGGACGCGCTCGACCAGCAGCCGGTCGCGCCGATAGGGCAGCACGGTCAACCGCAGCGCGCCCTTGAGCATGTTGTCGAGATCGGCCGGACTGCGCGTCAGCGGCAGCGATAGATAATGCTTGTCGAAGACGATCCGAGCGCAGTCCGCGTCGAAGCGGACGCTTTTGCAGAAGATGGTAGGATAGACCGAAACGTGTCCCGGCTCAGGATAAGGGAATTCCGCCGCGCGTAGCGCAATCGCGGAATCGACCGCCCAGCAGGAGAAGCCGAGGGCGTAGCGGAGCAGAGTGACGAGGCAGAATTCGCGCAAGGGCCCGAGGTCGCGCAGTTCCCGGATCGAGACGACCGCGGTCTCCTCGCTGAGCTCGAGATCGAGCAGCACGTCCTCGGTGAGCAGACGATGATGCCGGCACCAGCGCTTGAGCGCGACCTCCAGCGTCGGCGCGGTGATCGAAGCGCGGCACAACATGCCGTAGGTGCCCCAGGGCAGCCGCCGCGAGAACCAGCCGAGCGCCTCGTCGTCGAGCTCCCGCATGGCATGGCCCGCCAACGCCTCGAACTGGGCGGCGGTGATCCGCCCATCCGGAGAATTGACAAGGTCCGGCGCTACCTGACCGCGGCTCAGCGCCTCCGCCGGGTCGCGGCCATATCGTTCATAGGCGGCGACCACGCCGCGGACGAAGGCGGTGGGGGTCACGGCGCGGCGCGAGGTCGCGGTGGCGGCTTGAAAAGGCATTGCGAACCTTTGGGAATTCCTCTCGAAAATCCTCGCCAAGTTTGGCGGAAAATGCAACCTTTTCGACCGCAAGAGGGCTTCGATCCCGCTAGGTTCGAAGGTCAAAATACGGAGGAATCGCCTTGAACATCCCGAGCATCGACTTCGATCTGGGCGAAGACGTCGGCATGTTGCGCGACACGCTTCGCGCCTTCGTGGAGGCGGAGATCACCCCCCGCGCGGCCGACATCGAGAAGGCCAATCTGTTCCCCGCAGACCTCTGGAAGCGCTTCGGCGACCTTGGCCTGCTCGGCATGACCGCGCCGGAGCAATATGGCGGCTCGAACATGGGCTATCTCGCCCATATCGTCGCCATGGAGGAGATTTCGCGCGGTTCCGCGGCCGTGGGTCTGTCCTACGGCGCCCATTCCAACCTCTGCGTCAACCAGATCCGCCGCAACGGCAATGACGCGCAGCGCCAGCGCTATTTGCCGAAGCTGATCTCCGGCGACTATGTCGGCGCGCTCGCGATGTCCGAGCCGGGCGCCGGCTCCGACGTCGTCTCGATGAAGCTGCGCGCCGACAAGCGCGGCGACCGCTACGTGCTCAACGGCTCGAAGATGTGGATCACCAATGGCGGCGACGCTGACGTGCTCGTCGTCTACGCCAAGACCGATCCGGCGGCCGGCCCGCGCGGGATGACCGCTTTCTTGATCGAGAAGGGCTTCAAGGGTTTTACCCACGGCCAGCATCTCGACAAGCTCGGCATGCGCGGTTCCAACACCTATCCCTTGTTCTTCGACGAGTGCGAGGTGCCGGAGGAGAACGTGCTCGGCAAGGTGGGCGAGGGCGTCAGGGTGCTGATGTCCGGCCTCGACTATGAGCGCACGGTGCTGTCGGGCGGCCCGCTCGGGATCATGGCGGCCTGCATGGACGCGGTCGTGCCCTACATGCACGAGCGCAAGCAGTTCGGTCAGCCGATCGGCGATTTCCAGCTGATGCAGGGCAAGCTCGCCGACATGTATGCGACATGGCAGGCCACGCGCGCCTATGTCTATGCGGTGGGACGCGCTTGCGACCGCGCCGACCACGCCCGCAGCTTGCGCAAGGATGCGGCGGCGGCGATCCTCTATTCCGCGGAGAAGGCAACGTGGATGGCCGGCGAGGCGATCCAGGCGCTCGGCGGGGTCGGCTATACCAGTGAATTCCCTGTGGGGCGTCTGTGGCGCGACGCCAAGCTGTACGAGATCGGCGCGGGGACGTCCGAGGTTCGCCGCATGTTGATCGGCCGTGAACTGATGTCCGAGACGGCCTAAAACCCTCACCTTATTGGAATCAACATGCCGCTCCATTCCAGCATCGATCCGTCTTCATCAGACTTTGCGCGCAATTCCGAGGCCATGCGCACGCTTGTCGCGGACTTGCGCGAAAAGCTCAGCCAGGTCGCCGGTGGTGGCGGCGAGGCCTCGCGCAACCGCCACACCTCGCGCGGCAAGATGCTGGCACGCGAGCGCGTTGACCTCCTGGTCGATCCCGGCACCTCGTTTCTGGAGCTGTCGCCGCTCGCGGCCTACGGTCTCTATGGCGGCGACGTGCATTCGGCGAGCGTCGTGACGGGGGTGGGGCGCATTTCGGGGCGCGAATGCATGATCGTCGCCAACGACGCCACCATCAAGGGCGGCACTTACTACCCCATGACGGTGAAGAAGCATCTGCGCGCGCAGGACGTGGCGCGGCAGAACAATCTGCCCTGCGTCTACATGGTCGATTCCGGCGGCGCCTTCCTTCCGCTGCAGGACGAGATCTTCCCGGACGAGCGGCATTTCGGCCGTATCTTCTATAACCAGGCGCAGATGTCGTCCCAGGGCATTCCGCAGATCGCGATCGTGATGGGCTCCTGCACCGCGGGGGGCGCCTATGTTCCGGCGATGTCGGACGAGAGCATCATCGTGCGCAATCAAGGTACCATCTTTCTCGGCGGCCCGCCGCTGGTGAAGGCCGCGACCGGCGAGGTCGTCAGCGCCGAGGAGCTCGGCGGCGCCGACGTGCATTCGCGCCAGTCGGGAGTCACGGATCACTACGCCCAGAACGATGCCCATGCGATCGGCATCGCGCGGCGTATCGTCGGCACGCTGAAGCCGTCGGTGCGGCCGAACCTCAACATGCACGAGCCGCGCGAGCCGCTGTTCGCGGCGGAGGAGATCTACGGCGTGGTGCCGGTCGACGGCCGCAAGCCGTTCGACGTGCGCGACATCATCGCCCGCGTCGTCGATGGCTCCGAGTTCGACGAGTTCAAGAAACTCTACGGCACTACGCTGGTCTGCGGCTTCGCCCATATCTGGGGCTATCCGGTCGGCATCATCGCCAACAACGGCATTCTCTTCAGTGAGAGTTCACTGAAGGGCGCCCATTTCATCGAGCTGTGCTGCCAGCGCGGCATTCCCCTGGTGTTCCTGCAGAACATCACCGGCTTCATGGTCGGCAAGAAATACGAGGCCGGCGGCATTGCGCGCGATGGTGCCAAGCTGGTGACGGCGGTTGCGACCGCCTCGGTGCCGAAATTCACCGTGGTTATCGGCGGCTCCTACGGCGCCGGCAATTACGGCATGTGCGGCCGCGCCTACTCACCGCGCTTCCTCTGGATGTGGCCGAACGCGCGCATCTCGGTGATGGGCGGCGAACAGGCGTCCATGGTGCTGAGCCAGGTCCGGCGCGACAATATCGAGGCCAAGGGCGATAGCTGGTCGAAGGAGGAGGAAGATAAATTCCGCGAGCCCATCCGCGCACAATATGAGAGCCAGGGACACCCGTATTACGCGACCGCGCGCCTCTGGGACGACGGCGTGATCGACCCCGCTGACACGCGCCTCGTGCTCGGCCTTGGCCTCTCGGCGGCGTCGAATGCGCCGATCGAACCGACGAAATTCGGCCTGTTCAGGATGTGATGCGATGGACCACTCAAAGCTCTACCGTCGTTTTCGCACGCTCCTGATCGCCAACCGCGGCGAGATCGCCTGCCGCGTCATCCGCACCGCGCGCGCCATGGGGCTGCGCACGGTCGCGGTCTATTCCGAGGCCGATCGCGATGCGATGCATGTCGCGCTCGCGGATGAAGCCGTGCTGCTCGGGCCGGCGCGGGCCCGCGACAGCTATCTCAATGTCGAACGGCTGATCGAGGCCGCGCGCAAGACCGGCGCCGAGGCCGTGCATCCCGGCTACGGCTTCCTGTCGGAGAATGCCGAATTCGCACGGGCCTGCTTCGATGCAGGGCTGGTGTTCGTCGGCCCGACCGCCGGGATGATGACGGCGATGGGCTCGAAGTCCGGCTCGAAAGAGCTGATGGAGAAGGCCGGCGTGCCGCTGGTGCCCGGCTATCACGGCGAGGCCCAGGACGAGGCGACGCTTTCGAAGGCGGCCGACAAGATCGGCTTCCCCATCCTGGTGAAAGCCTCCGCCGGCGGCGGCGGCCGCGGCATGCGCATCGTGCGTTCGGCCGACGAGCTTTCTCCGGCGATCGTCAGCGCCAAGCGCGAGGCCAAGGCTGCGTTCGGCGACGATCGCATGCTGATCGAAAAATATGTCGACAATCCCCGGCATATCGAGGTGCAGATCATCGGCGACAGCCATGGCAATCTGCTGTCACTGTTCGAGCGCGAATGCACGTTGCAGCGCCGGCACCAGAAGGTGATCGAGGAAGCGCCGTCGCCGACGCTCAATCCAGCCCAGCGCGAGGCGGTCTGCGCCGCCGCGCGAAAAGCAGCCGGAGCGGTAAACTATGTCGGCGCCGGCACCATCGAGTTCGTCTCGGACGGCAAGGACGTGTTCTTCATCGAGATGAACACGCGTCTGCAGGTCGAGCATCCCGTGACCGAATTGATCACCGGGATCGACCTCGTCGAATGGCAGCTGCGCGTTGCCTTCGGCGAGGCGCTGCCGCTGAAGCAAGACGAGATCAAGCTCAACGGCCACGCCGTCGAGGCGCGCGTCTACGCGGAAAATCCGACCAAGAATTTCATGCCGTCGGTCGGCAGGATCTCGACCTGGCGGCTGCCCGCCGAGACCGGTGGCCTGCGCATCGATGCCGGCTACCGCGAGGGTGATACGGTCTCGCCTTACTATGACGCCATGCTGGCAAAGATGATCGCATGGGCGCCAACGCGGGACGTTGCGATCGAGCGGCTGAACCGCGGGCTGGAAGAGTCCGACGTCCGCGGCATCGTCACCAACATCCCGTTCCTGTCTGCGCTGATGACGCATCCAAAGGTGCGGACGAATGCGATCGATACCGGCTTCATCGAGCGTGAACTGGCGGTGCTGACACAGGCCGCGCCCGCGCCGGGTGAGCTCGAGCTGTGCGCCGCGGTTGCAGCGATCGTCAATGACGAGCGGCAAGCCGCGCAAGAGGGCGCGAACTCGCCCTGGCAAACCTTTGGCTGGCAGCCGGTCGGCCGCCGGCAGCGCAGCTTTGCCTTCCGCGTCGGGCACGGGCCCGAGCAGAAGATCGTGCTGAACTACGGCAGCGGCCCGTCGACGCTGGTGATCGGCGAGCGCGAATTGGCGTTCGCGACCGTAGCGAAGGACGGCGGTTTCGACCTGACCCTTGACGGCGTCAAATCGTCGGTCGCCGCGGTCATCGCCGGCCATGAGCTTTACTTGCGCACGCGCAACGGCCGCTTCGACCTGCACTGGGTCGATCCGTTCGGCGGCGAGAGCGAGGAGCATATCGGCGAGGACAAGATCGCAGCGCCGTTGCCGGGCACCGTTGTCGCGGTGCTGGCCGAGGAGGGGGCCAAGCTCGAGAAGGGCGCGCCGATCCTGACGCTGGAAGTGATGAAGATGGAGCAGACGCTGCGAGCGCCCTATGCCGGCGTCTTGAAGTCCATCAAGTGCAAGGTCGGCGACATCGTGCAGGAGGGCGTCGAGCTCGCGGTGGTCGATCCTGCGGGAGAGTGACATGAGCGACCCCGTCCGCATCATCGAAATGGGGCCGCGCGACGGCCTCCAGAACGAGAAGACGCCCGTCAGCGTCGAAGCCCGTATCGCCTTCGTCGAGGCGCTGGTCGCGGCCGGCCTCGATACGGTCGAGGTCGGGGCGTTCGTCTCACCCAAGGCGATCCCGCAAATGGCGAGCTCGGATGCCGTGCTGCGCGGCGTGAACCACATCAAGGGCGCCGAATTCCACGTGCTGGTGCCCAACGAGAAGGGCTATGACGCAGCGCGCGCCGCGGGCGCGAAAGTGGTCTCGGTGTTCGCCGCGGCGTCCGAGGGCTTTTCCCGCGCCAACATCAATTGCACGGTCGCGGAATCCGTCGAGCGGTTCAAACCGGTGCTGGCGCGCGCGAGGGACGACGGCGTCAAGGTGCGCGGCTATATCTCCTGTGTGCTCGGCTGTCCGTTCGACGGTGAGATCAAGCCGAAGGCCGTCGCCGATCTCGCGAGCACGTTGTGGGAGCTTGGCTGCTACGAGGTCTCGCTCGGCGACACCATCGGCGTCGGCACGCCTGATAAGGCTAAGGCGATGCTGCGCGCGGTTGCCGCCAACATTCCCGCCGCCAAGCTTGCAATGCATTTCCACGACACCTATGGGCAGGCGCTCGCCAATCTCTATGCTGGCCTGGAGGAGGGCGTGCGCGTCATCGACGCCGCCGCCGGCGGCCTCGGCGGCTGCCCCTACGCACCGGGCGCGACTGGCAATGTCGCGACCGAGGATGTCGTCTACATGCTCGAGGGCATGGGTGTCAGGACCGGCGTCGACATGGATAAGCTGCTGGCGGCGACCAACGAGATGAGCGGTGTGCTCGGCAAGCCGCCGGTGAGCCGGGTGGCGTCCGCGCTGAATGCGAAGAAGAAGCGGGCGGCTTCGTAGGTCTTCGCCATTGTAAGCGCAGGTGCCGTAGGGTGGGCAAAGGCGCGTAGCGCCGTGCCCACCATCTTTTTATGATCGAGACAGGTGGTGGGCACGCTGCGCTTTGCCCACCCTACGAGACCTGCGCTCAGGCGGCCTTCAAGCCCACATCCGGCAAACGCGGCCGGCTCTTCAGCGCCTTGGCCATCATGGCTTCGACCTCGGCCTTCTCCTGCGGCAGCAGCGCGAGGCGCGGCGGGCGGGTCAGCGCGGTGCCGCGGCCCATGATGTGCTCGCACAGCTTGATGCACTGGACGAGGTCGGGGCGCGCATCGAGATGCAGCAGCGGCATGAACCATTCGTAGATCGGCATCACCTCGGCGAGGCGGCCGGCCTTGGCCAAACGAAACAGCGTCTCGCCCTCGCGCGGGAAGGCGTTCGACATGCCGGAGACCCAGCCCACGGCGCCCATGGCGATGCTCTCGACGATGACGTCGTCGAGGCCCGCGAACAGCACGAAGCGGTCGCCCACCATGTTCCTGGTGTCGATGAAGCGGCGCGTGTCTCCGGAGGAATCCTTGAAGCATACGACGGTCTCGACGTCAGCGAGCGTGACCAGAATGTCCGGGGTGACGTCGTTCTTGTAGATCGGCGGATTGTTGTAGAGCATCACGGGCAGGTCGGTCGCGGAGGCAACGGCACGGAAATGCGCGGCGGTCTCGTGCGGCTTGGACGAATAGACCAGCGCCGGCATCACCATCACGCCGTCGATGCCGACGCGCGCGGCTTCCTTTGCCGTCTCGACCGCAAACGCCGTAGTGAATTCGGCAATGCCGCACAATACGGGCACGCGGCCGGCGGCGACCGACTTCGCCGTCTCCATGATCGCGACCTTCTCCTTGCGCTCCAGCGAGGTGTTCTCGCCGACCGAGCCGCAGACGATCAGGCCCGAGACGCCGTCGCGGATCAGACCGTCCATCACCTTCGCGGTTGCATCGATGTCGAGCGAGAGATCGTCGTGGAATTGGGTGGTGACGGCCGGGAAGACGCCTTCCCAGGAAACGCGGCGGCTCATTGATTTGACTCCAAGTAAGATTGCCGGCGGGGGGCTGGATCCGCCGGGCGTGGTGAAGAGGATGGCGGGTGGGATCAGAGCGTCGCGCCGACCTTGCGCAGCTCGGCAAGAACCGGTGCCTTGGGCAGCCAGATCTTGTCGAATTCGGCAATGACGGCTTCGGTGTCGCCGGCCGGAACCTGGCGGATCGGGATCGGCGCGTTCTTGAAGTTCTCGATCAGCGCGGGCTCGTTGCCGGCGAGTTCGTCGATCTGCGCATCCAGCGTCGCCTTGACCGTCTTGGCGATCAGCTCGCGGTCGGCAGCGGGGAGCGACTGCCAGACCCGTCCGGAGACGACGGCCGCCATCGGCATGAAGACGGCATTCATCTGCAGGATCACCTTCGACACCTTGTCGAAACGCTGGTTCCAGGAGAATTCGAGGTCGGCCTCAAGGCCGTCGACCTGGCCGTTGGCCATGGCGTCGAACACCTGCGGCGTCGGGATCGGCGTCGGCGCCGCGCCCAGCGAGGAATAGAAATCGCGATAGACCGGCGTCGGGTTGATGCGCAGCTTCATGCCCTTGATGTCGGCGAGCGTCGTCAAATCCTTCGACGAGAACACCGCGCGCATGCCGGTGATGCCCCAGCCAAGCCCGATCGTTCCGGTTTCCTGCGGCAGCACGTCGAACAGTTTGACGGCCGCCGGATGCCGCACGAATTTCGCCACCGCCGGCGTCGAGCGCACGATGTAGGGCGCGTTGATCGCGGCGATGTGCGGCACGCGCGAGCCGAGTTCGGCGGCCTGGATGAAGCCCATGTCGAGCGCGCCGGACTGCAATTGCTGCATCATCGCGGGCTCGTTGCCGAGCTGGCCGGAGTGGAACACGGTCAGGGTCAGGCGGCCGTTGGTTGCAGCCTTGAGATCGTCGCCGAATTTGAGCGCGGCCTTGTTCCAGGAATGGCCGTTCGGCGTGATCAGGCCGAGGCGGAATTCCTTGGTCTGGGCGAGCGCCAGTGACGGTGCGAACACCGATGTGGCGGCACTGGCGGCGAGAAAGCGGCGGCGTGTAAGCGGCATGGTCGGGCTTCCTTTTGAACGGCCTATTTGATGAGGATCAGCGAGAGCGACGGGTAGAGCGAGAGCAGCACGAGGAGGACGCAGGAGATGACGAAGAAGGGCAGCGTCACCATGAACATCTTGCCGGGCTTGGCGCCGGTGACGGCGGCCGCGACGAAGAAGCAGAGCCCGACCGGCGGCGACAGCAGGCCGAGCACGAGATTGATCACCACCACGACGCCGAAATGCCTGGGATCGATGTGATAGACCTCGGTCGCGACAGGCAGCAGGATCGGCACGGTCATGATCAGGCCGGGAATGCCGTCGATGACCGTGCCGATCACCAGCAGGATCACGTTGCAGATCAGCATGAAGCTGACCGGGTCCTTGGCGGCGGTCTGGATCCAGGCGGCGGTCTCCTGCGGCACCTTGCCGAAGATCAGGACCCAGGAGAACACCGCGGCGGCCGCGACCAGGAACAGCACGATCGCCGAATAGATCGCGCTGCGCAGCATCATCTGCGGCAGCTGCGAGAACTCGAACTCCCTGGTCCAGTATTTTCCGACGAGTGCGGCAGCCACCGCGCCGACCGCGGCGGACTCCGTTGCATTGGCGAGGCCGCTCAGAATCGTGCCGACGATCACGACCGGGATCAGCAGCGTCGGCGACGTCCGCAGGATCGTCATGACGCGCTGGCGCGGCGTCTGATAATCCGCGCGCGGATAATTGTAGACATAGCCCATCAGGGCAATGACGAGGCAGAACATCACGGTGAGGATGACGCCCGGCACGATGCCGGCGATCAGCATGTCGCTGACTGAGACCTGCGCGAGCACGCTGTAGACCACGAACATCACCGAGGGCGGGATGATCGGTCCGAGCATGCCGCCATAGGCGGTCAGTCCCGCAGCGAACGTCTTGTCGTAGCCCTTCTTCTCCATCTCCGGCACCATGATCTGGGCCATGATCGCGACCTGCGCGGTCGCCGATCCCAGGATCGAGGAGATGAACATGTTGGCGAGGATGTTGACGTAGGCGAGCCCGCCTTCGAGCGAGCCGACGAAGGCCATCGCCATGTCGACGATGCGCCGTGTGATGCCGCCGCCATTCATGATCTCGCCGATCAGGATGAAGAGCGGGATGGCGATCAGGCCGTAGCTGTCGACACCGCCGAACAACTGGAGCGGATAGGACTGGAACAGCACGGGATTGCCGGATGCCGCGATGTAGACGAGCCCGGCGAGGCACAGGCAGAGGCCGATCGGCACGCCGACCAGCATGAAAACCATAAAGGCCGCTGACGTGATCATCAGTTGACCCCATCGAGCTCGGAGAGCTGGAAGCCCTTTGGCGGCACGCGCGGCACCAGCCCCAGATCTTCCAGCAAATTGGCGAGGCCGTGAACGGTCATCGACACCGCGAAGATCGGTAGCGTCAGGTAGAGCACCCAGGTCGGCCAGTTCAGCGTCTGGGTGTGCTCGGTGTAGAGGAAGTTGAAGGTTTCGGCCGCCAGCTTGCGCCCGTCGAAGCCGGCGCGGGCGAGGCCAACCGGATCCATCCAGAGCATGCAGGTGACGATCAGGGCGGCGCCGAACACGACGACGAGGCCGGTCGAGATCACCTTCGCGATCTTCTGGTGTCGCGCCGAAAGACGCTCCGTCAGCATGGTCACCGCGAAGTCGAGCCGCAGCCGCGTCATCGCGGAGGCGCCGACGAAGGTCAGCCAGACCACGCAATAGACTGCGGATTCGTCGATCCAGTAGATTGGAAAGCGCGCGTAGCGGGTGACGACGTTCACCAGGATCAGGCCGGTCAGCACGTACATCAGGCCCATCAGCGCAAGGCGCTCCACGGCGAGCAGGGCGCTGGAGGCGCGAATGACCATCCGTCGAACGCTGAACGCGCGGTTGGCCGGGATCGTCTGCTCGATCATGAAAGAGGCCCCACACCCCGAAAATTGTCGTGCTATCGACAAATGTATAATTTATACAATTTGGGTGTCAAACGGAGATTGGGGTCATTTCGGCGGCAAGCCGCGCTTTTGCTGGGCACGCTGCTTTGCGGGGCACCCGGCTTTTGCTGGAGCGCCCGACATGCAAGAGAGAGACCGCTTCGGCCGGACGAGTCGGGAAGGACAACAGAAGGTCAGATGAAACAGCCTCTGAAGCATCGCACCCTGTCGGCCGCGATCGTCGACCAGCTCAGGCAGGCGATCCTCGACGGCACCTATCCGGCCGGATCGCAGTTGCGGCAGGATGCGCTTGGCGAGGCCTATGGCGTCAGCCGCATCCCGGTGCGCGAGGCGCTGTTTCAGCTCGAGGCCGAAGGCCTGGTGCGGATTGTTCCGCAGAAAGGCGCCATCGTCTCCGAGCTGTCACTGGACGAGATCAACGACGTTTTCGATCTGCGCCGCATTCTGGAGCCCCGCCTCCTGGCGCAGTCGGCGCCGCATTTCACTGCTGACGATTTCGACGGGCTCGACGACATCCACAAGAGTTTCGAGAAGGCGATCAAGGCGAAGAACGTTAGCGAATGGGGCCAGCTCAACGCCGACTTCCACATGGCGCTCTATGTTCACGCCCCGCAGCCGCGCACGCGGGCGATCGTGCTGTCGCTGCTCCAGACCAGCGACCGCTACACGCGGCTGCAGCTCTCCAACACCAAAGCGATGGGGACGGCCGAAAAGGAGCACGCCCATATGATCGCGCTCTGCCGCGCGCAGAAGGTCGAGGAGGCCTGCCGCTTCCTGGAGCGGCACATCGAAGCTGTGCGCAAAGATCTGTTGCAGGTGGTCGCCGGCGGCGTGGCCGCGCCGAAGGTGCGGCGGAAAGAGAAATCGTAGGGTGGGGCAAAGGCGCGTCGCGCCGTGCCCACCATCTGTCCGCGCTCCTGGTCTTGAATGGTGGGCACGCTGCGCTTTGCCCACCCTACGGCAGCCGTGATTGCCGCTACCTGCTCCCGTCCGGCCCCATCACCAGATCCGGCAGCCCGGTCGAAATCGCCGGGAAGAAGCACAGCAGCAGCACTGCGAGCATCATCAGCAGCACGAACGGCAGCGTGCCCCAGATCACCTCGCGCAAGGGGATGTCCGGCGCGACGTTGCGGATGACGAAGATGTTGAGGCCGACGGGCGGATGGATCAGCCCCATCTCCATCACGATGGTCATGACCACGCCGAACCAGATGATGTCAAAGTTTGCGGCACGCAGTGGCGGCAGGATGATCGGCGCCGTCATCAGGATGATCGAGACCGGCGGCAGGAAGAAGCCGAGCACGACGACCATGACGAGGATCGCGAACAGCAGCTCCCAGCGCGGCAGGTGCATCGCGACGATGGATTCGGCTACCGATTGCGAGATGTGCAGATAGCTCATCACGTAGGAATAGAGCAGCGACATGCCGATGATCATCATCAGCATGGTCGATTCCCGGATCGTCGACTTCATGATCGGGGCGAGGTCGCTCGGCCGCCACACGCTGTAGATCGCCGCGATCAGCGCCAGCGCCAGGAGGCCACCGAGGCCGGCGGTCTCTGACGGCGTGGCGTAGCCGCCATAGAGTGCGATCATGACGCCGGTGAGCAGCAGCACGAACGGGATCACGCGCGGCAGCACGCTGAAGCGTTCGGCGAGCGTGTATTCGTCGCGGGCGAGGATCGCTGCTTCCGGGCCGCCGTTCTTGTAGATCGCTTCGGCGGCGGCATATTCCTGGCGGAAGCGGATCACGGCGTAGGCGCCGAACAGCGAGACCAGCAGCAGGCCGGGCCCGATGCCGGCGAGGAACAGTCGTCCGAGCGATTTTTCAGCTGCGACCGCGAACAGGATCATGGTGATCGAGGGCGGCAGCAGGATGCCGAGCGTGCCACCGGCAGCGATGATGCCTGCGGCAAAGCCGCCGGAATAGCCGCGCTTGCGCATCTCGGGAATGCCGGCCGAGCCGATCGCCGAGCAGGTCGCAGGCGAGGAGCCCGCCATCGCCGCGAACAGCGCGCAGGCGAACACGTTGGCAACGCCGAGCCCGCCGGGAACGCGATGCAGCCAGGCATGCAGCGCCGAATAGAGATCCTGGCCGGCGCGCGACTTGCCGATCGCGGCGCCCTTCAGGATGAAGAGCGGGATCGACAACAGCGTGATCGAGGCCATTTCCTCGTAGACGTTTTGCGTCACCGTATCGAGGGACGCCGCCGGCATGTAGATGCCCATGAACACGACCGCGACCGCGCCGAGCGCGAACGCAATGGGCATGCCCGAGAACATCACGAGCAGCGTCGCAACGCCGTAGGCAACGCCGATACCGAACACGCTCATGGACGCTTGGCTCCGGTAAACGGCAGCGCAAGCTGCACGAGGATCTGGATGCAGAGCAGGCTCATGCCGAACGCCATCAGCGAATAGGGAATGGCGAGCGGCGGCGACCACATCGAGTTCGAGACCTGGCCGTCGACATAGGCCTCGTGGGCCAGTGTCCAGGACTTCCAGGTGAAGAAGGCGCAGAACAGAAATGTGGCGGCATCGACCAGCCAGAGCCTGATCCGGTTCGCGAGGGGCGACAGCAGGCCGACAAAAGCCTCGATGCCGATATGGCCGCGGTTCTGCTGCACATAGGCGGCCGTCATGAAGGTCGCGCCGACAAGCAGGAACACGGCGGCCTCGTCCTGCCAGTAATTGGCGGCCTTGAACAGCGCGCGGCTGAGCACGCTGTAGCTCAGGATGGCGCAGGCCGCGACCAGCGCGATCGCGGCGAACACGACGATGATGCTGTTGAGGATGGCGAGACCACGATCGATCGCTGCCGCAAGGCCTGTCCTTGCGGCAGCGATGGTTTGATCGTCACGATCCGGAAGCGGACCGTGGCTCATGCGGCGACGTCTGTGGCGAGCTTGAGCAGGTTCGCCGAGGTCGCGGTCTTGGCGCTGTAGTCCTTCCAGGCGGTGTCGCGGGCGATGTCACGCCACTTGCCCACGGTCGCGGCGTCGAGCACCGAGACCTTGGCGCCGGCCTTCTCGTAGACCTTGGCGACCTCGACGTCGTCGTCCTGCGCGCCCTTGCGGCCGAAGGCCTCGAGCTCGGTGCCGACCGCGAGCAGGATGTCCTGCTGGTTCTTCGGCAGCTTGTCGAAGATCGCCTTCGACATCATCAGCGGCTCGAGCATGAACCAGTAGGAGGCGCCTGCGCCCGAGGTCAGGGACTTGGCGACCTCTTCCAGACGGAACGAGATCAGGCTGGTCGAGGAGGTGATGCCGGCATCGCAGGCGCCGGTCTGCATCGCCGCGTAGATTTCGTTCGAGGGCACCGACAGCACCGAGGCGCCGGCGGTCTGGAGCACCATGTCCATCTCGCGCGAGCCGCCGCGCACCTTCAGGCCCTTGGCGTCTTCCGGCGCGACGATCGGCTTGGAGCGGCTGGCGACTCCGCCGGCCTGCCAGACCCAGGAGAGCAGGATGATGCCCTTGTCGGCGAGGAAGTCGGTCAGCGCCTTGCCGACCGGCTCCTTCTTCCAGCGCAGGCCCTGGTCGTAGGTGGTCACGAGGCCGGGCATCAGGCCGATATTGGTCTCCGGCAGCTCACCGCCAGCGTACGGCATCGGGTAGAGGCTGATGTCGAGCGCGCCCTTGCGCATCGCGGAGAACTGCGCGTTGGTCTTTATCAGCGAAGAGTTCGGATAGATCTCGGCGGCGATGTCGCCGTTGCTGCGCTTACTGACTTCGGCAGCGAACATGCGGCAGAGGCGGTCGCGGAAATCGCCCTTGTCGATGGTGCCACCCGGGAATTGGTGCGAGATCTTCAGCGTGGTCGCGGCATGCGCGGTGCCAATGCCGAAGCGGAGAATGGCGGGTGCGGCGACCGCGGTCGCGAGCAGATGGCGGCGCGTAAGCATGGTGTGATCCCTTTGAACGTTTCTTCGAACGGTTCTTGTTGGTGTGATTTGGGCGGGTCATGTGACCGGCACGTAGGCCCATCCTAGCCGGTCTTTCACCCGATGTTCTCTCATCTGATAGTTCGAGACCGAATGCCGCGGCAAGGGGGTGGCTGTGCTGCGCTGCACACATCCTCTTCCCGCCGCAGGCCCTGGCCTCCTTCGAACCGCGGATCGCAGCAGGCTCGTCAAAAATTTATCTCGTGGCGGGGTAACAATGCGGGGCGTCCATCCGTCGAGATTGAATAGCGGCGTCCGTCGCTGACAAACACCATCTCGAAGGGAAGATGATCCATGACCATTCGCACCCGTATCGTGCTCGGCGTCTCCGCTGCCGCTCTCTCGCTCGGCCTCGCGCTCGCGCCGGCCGCCTTTGCTCAAGACAAGATGGGCAAGGATGACGGCATGATGAAAAAGGACACGATGTCCAAGGACGGCATGATGAAGAAGGACACCATGTCCAAGGACGACGGCATGAAGAAGGATCACATGTCGAAGGACGGGATGAAGAAGGACGACGGGATGATGAAGAAGAACTGATCTTCGACTGTCGTCCGCTGCAGACGGACGTGCGTCGAAAATCCAGGGGCGGTCACGTGGACCGCCCCGGAATAGTCAGTTCAAATTCAGTTGAACGCGACCGTGAATGCTACTTGCGCTTGGCCTTGCGGGCGGCGTAGCGGGCGTCGCGCTTGGCCTTCTGCTCGGCCTCGATTTCAGCCTGCTTGGCGACCGCATCTTCCGCCTCGCGGGCGATCCGGGCTGCCTCCGCCGCTGCGGCTTCTTCCGCGATACGCTTCTGCTCGGCCTTTTCGGCCTCGCGCGTGGCCTTTGTCTCGGCGCGCTTGGCCGCGAGTGCCTCGCGCTCGGCGCGTCGTGCCGCGACCGCCGGATCGTCGTGACCCGGCTGCGACTTGAATTTGTTCAAAAGATTTTTGCGTGCTTCCTGCGCCGCCTTTTGTCGGTCGGAGAAGCCTGGTTCCCTGAATCCACTCATCGAACGAACCTTGTCTTCCTCACTTTCAGCCCTACATCACTGCGTGTTGGTACGTCGGCTGGGCATAGCGGGCGCCACGCGACGCAGAAGCGTGTACATCGGCGCGCGTCGCGAAGCCACCCATAATCGCAGCCGATCAGGTAGACGAAAAATCGCCGACCCGACGATCTCGTAGCCCCGAAAAACTGCCGAATTGTGATGTCCCTCATAAGGGAGCACGAGGGCGACGCCTAGCGTCCGCCCCGATACGAGACGGAGCACGGGCATGACGACCTTCCGCTTCCGCCAGAAGGCGCTGGCAATCGCCTTGGCTCTGATAGCCGTGGCCGGCGCCGCGCTGCTGCTCGCTCGTCCCCAGCCCATCGAGAGCGCCGTCCTGGGTGCCGACTGGGAATGCACCCAGACCGCGTTCGTGCTCACGACCTGTGCACCGCGGCTCCAGCAGGCGATCCCGGCGGTCGAAACCTCGCGCAAGGATGCGATCCGGGCGACCCGAGGCTGAACCTGACGAGCTGGACCGATCGGGATGTGACGGGACGTCGCAGAGGTGGTAAGCCGGCGCCCGCACGGTAGGTAGCCATGTCCACGTCCAAGCTCGAGTCCAAGCCCGAACCGGGCGAGAAGCCGAAATCCCGGCCGAAGCCTCAATCCGGCGATAACCGCCGCGGCGCGATCGCCGGCTTGATCATCGCGATCCTAATCCTCGGTGTCGGCTGGTGGCTCGCGCGGGACCTTACCGCGGCCAGCAAGATGCAGGACTGCCTGATGTCCGGGCGGAGCAATTGCAACGTGATCGAGCCGGCCCGCTAGAAGCACTCCAGCGCGGCCCGTCGAGCCGAAAAATTGCCGTGATCTTAATCATTTGTAACGCGACTTAGCCGAACAAAGCAGGTCAGCTATGTCAGCCGGCATCAAGCCGAGCGCGATCCGAATCGTCTATCGCGCCAGGCACCACGGCATTCGAGAGAGTAGGGGTCAAGCACGCATGAGTGCGTCCAGCCGCATGAAGATCATCATTCCCTTGGTTTCGGCCATGTCGTTGCTCGCGCTTTCGGCGCAGGCCCAGGACGCCGGGCCGTCGAGGGACGCCAGGCCACCCAGGGACGCCGGTCAACCTCCGGCCCGCCCGGGCGCAGGGGCACCGCCTGCGGACAGTCAGAACATCCGCAGGGGCCCCCCGCCGCAGCAGGCGGCCCGGCCCGCGCCGCAGCCCGGTGGCCAGCCCCATGCGGGTCCCGGTCAGCACAGCGCCGGCGGCCCGCCGCCGGGACGCTATGTCGCCCGCGGTCCCGCTCCGACGCGGGACTGGGGCGGACATGCCTATCGCGGCAACCGCTCCTGGGATGGCGGGCGCTGGCGCCACGAAGTCCACAACGGCCGCTCCGGCTGGTGGTGGGACGTTGGCGGCGTCTGGTATTATTATCCGCAGCGAATGGCCGGCCCGCCGGCCTACATCTCCGAGGAATATTACGACGACGTGCCGGTGGCCTATGCCCCGCCGCCGCCGGTCGCCTATGCACCGCCACCTCCGCCGCCGCCGGCTGATCCCGGCGCGAGCGCGCTTGGCGGCGCCATCGTCGGCGGCGTGCTGGGCGGACTGATCTCGGGCAACGCAACAGGGGCTGCCGCGGGCGCGGTTCTCGGCGGCGCGACCGGAGCCATCGCCGGTGCCACCGCCGCATCGCAGCCGGGCTACTACTGGGCGCAGGGCAATTGCTACTACCGCTATCCGGACGGGCAGTACGTGGCGACCGATCCGCGAGCGTGCCGCTAAGGCACTGGTCGCATCCTGACCTGAAAGAGGCGGGCGAAAGCCCGCCTCTTTTTGTTCTGGTGCCGTCAACCGATTGTCTCGATGCGTATGTCGGCGCGACGTTCGGCGGCGCACAACAACTGCCTCAAAATAGCACTGGCTCCCGGTACCGCTTCACGCGATTCTCAAAAGAAAAAGCGTTGGGAAATCGATTCGCGGGGACGTGGGACATGCTGGATGCAATCCAGATCAGCTTGGCGCTTTGGGCCATGATCGTTTGCGGCGGGATCAAGCTGGGGCAGGTGGTGCACTGCCTGTTCTAGCGCACGATCGCGGCCGCGAGCCTTGCTCGCCAGCGCGACGGTTTGCCCTGCGTCACACCAGCCAGTTGAAGAACGCAATCGCGCCCCAGACCAGGCCGGCGATCCAGGCCAGCATCACGATGCCGATGGTCCCGAGATAGGCGATGCCGAGCAGGTCGGTCCTTTGTCGTTGCGTCGGGACGTTGGCCGGAGCTGCTGCTTCTTGTGTCATGACGGGAAATACCATCGATGCCTCCGCGTGCTGCTGGAGCGTCGAAACATGGTTTAACCGAGATGCAGGTCGCGGACTGTGACACAATTCACAGATAGCCTGGATGAAGCCCAGCCAAATGGCTTCGCAATCAGCGCATGCATGCAGAGAGGCAATCGTGCCGGGGCGTTTGTTCTCAGTCCGGAGACGCGGACTTACTCCGCAATCATACGGACGAAATTGCCATGGGCTTGTCCAGATAGCCCGCTAGAGTCGGTCTCATGTGTACCAAGTACGACCCACAGCACGAAGCAGAGGCCGCGATGAAGCAGGCCGCGGCATCGGAAGGCGCCGACCGGCAACGGCTGATCCAGTTGGCGCTGGCCTGGCACGAGCTGGCCCGGGACCGGCGCGATGAGCGGGCGGACTGAGGGCATTCTTAGGGGAATTTCGCGTCAGACGATGACGGGCCGAACTCGGCCGGCCGGCTGATCTGCATGAGAAAGCCCCGTGCTCGGGGGACAAGCACGGGGCCCTTCAAAGCCGACCGGGGCTGGCAGGTCGGCACCACTTGATTTCAAGCCATCTAACGTGCCGGTCGTGATCTCGTTCCACGCCGCCGCTCATTTTGTTGTGCCGTTTCGATCCGACTGGCGTTGCGCAAGGCGGCTCGCCTTGCTCGCGCTCAAAACAGGAACCTCCGTTCCCCGCGGACGTTGGCCGTCCATGACCGACCCCGAGTTACGCGCACAGTCCTTCGACATTGCCTGGAAATATCTCGACCGATCCGGCCTGCTCACAGGCGAGCACGAGGACTCCGCCCGCTTCATCCTGAACAGGATCGATAGGTTGATGCTGCGAGGAGAGCGGCGGAGGCTGCTGTTGTCGAACGCTGCGATCGACGCCTACCTGCTGCGGCCGACGCTCGTGCCCATGGCTACGTGATCGATGGCTACGTGATCGATCCGACGAAACGCGATGTTAAGAAAAGCGCAGCGCCGATTTTGCGATTACGATTCGTGCTTTTGGAACGAAGCGGAGTCGGATGGTGAACAAACAAAAAGCCCCCGAAGGGGCTCAATGTTCAGGCGGCTTCCGTCTTCGGTACGGCGTCGGCATTCATTGAAAGCTTGACGACATCGCCTTCGACGGCACCGACATATTTCATGTCGATGTAGTGATGATGGTCCTTGTGACCTTCCGGGCTGTCCTTCCGCGTCAGCTTGATGCGATTGCCCTCGACGCGGTCGACGGTGCCGACATGTGCACCGTCCTTGCCGATGATTTTCATGTGCTCTCTGATCTCAGACATGTTGTCCTCCTTGCACCGTCTCAACGGCCAGGATCGTTGTTCGTTGCAGCAGGCGTGCGTTGGACCCAAGGCGATTTCCGCACGTTGACGTCCGATCGGATCTGCCCAAGACGCGCATGGAGACCATTCAGGCCTATCTGGAACGGAAGCACAGGGAACTCGGGCTGTTAAACGATTGCCTGAGCCATCCGCTCGATTTGACGCGTCCGCGATCGGTCGACGAGGTCGTCAGGTCCAAATTCCAGATCACTGCGGCGCTCAGGGCAGAGCACGAGCTGAACGAGTGGAAGGCAACGGAAACAGCCTGGTCGCACAGCGCCGATCCCGTCAGCGGGCCCTTCAAGTTCAGTTACGATTACCAGCGGGCCGATCTTACGGTGCGCGGTCCTTCCTTCTATGAGTTCGAATGCGGCTGCATGAGCGCGGCTATCTATACTGCCTCGGGCATGGCTGCGATCTCCGCCGTACTGCTGGCCTCCGCGCAAATCGTCGAGAAGGCTGATTTGCTGGTGCTTCCCGGCTCCTACGGCGAGACGCTGGAGCTGATCCGGGGCCTTGTTCCTCATTTGCGGCTCGTGGCTTTGAGTCCGCCGTTGGGCGATGCGTTTGCTTCGGCGAATTCGCCGAAAATTCTGCTTTTGGATTCCTGCTCCCGCGCCGGCGCTTTTGAGGCGGCGATCCGAAGCGACAGCTCGGGTCTCGATCTCGTGATTTTCGATACGACATGCTTCGCGGGCAGCTCGGGCCGGATCCGGCGCGTCCTGAGCTGGGCCCGGCGATACGGAATTCCACTGGTGCTGGTGCGAAGCCACAACAAGCTCGATTCGCTCGGGGCGGAATATGGCCGCCTCGGCTCGGCGGTTTTCGTGCAGGGGAATGAGGACCAGCAGCGGGCAGGGCGGCCTGAATGGACACGTCTTGCAGCCGAAACCCGCAACGCGGTGCGACTTCTCGGCGGCGCAGCGTTGCCGGCGCACTTCCCGCCCTTTGTCGGCAGCGCGGCCTACTGGGCCCTCACAAAGAGGCGTGTTGCGGCGATCCTGCGCAACGGCCGAAGCATGGCCCGCCATTTTGCTGCAACACTCCCGGCGCTCTCGGCCGAACTCCATTTCGCCCACGGTCTCTACGTCACCTTGCGGGGCAGGCGCCCTCTCGACGAGGCGAGCGCGCGGCAGGCCGCCGAAGACATGAGCAACGAACTGCGCGCCGAGGGCCTCCCGATTCGCCATGCCGGCAGTTTCGGCTTCGACTTTGCCGCGACCGAGTGGTTTCACGACGCGACCACGGACCGATTTAGCGTGCGGGTGGCGGTCTCGGATTTGCCGACGAAGGTGTGGGACGATCTCACCTCAGCGATTGCGCACTGGTGGCAGGTTCGTCAGTCGACAGGTGGCGGAGGATGAATGTCGTCGCTTGCGCGGAAGAGGGCGCCTCGATCAGTCGATCGCCAGGCAGTGCTCCAAGGCCGGTTTTTCGTTGTTGTCGCGGCTGGGACGCGCCCACTCCTGAACGGCGAAGGAAAGGTGATGCTGGCCCATGGCGGCACCAATGATCGATGCTTGAGCCACCTTGATGGGCCTGGTGACCACACTGGTGTTCACAACGCCTGCGTCAATTGCCAAAAACGACATCGCGACGATCGCCACCGCAGATGCGATGGCCATTCTCGTCCATTCGGCAGGAAGCATCGGAGTCCTTAACGCGGGCGCAATTCGCCCGCCGCTTACATAGGGCTGATCGGCACGGTTCAAAGGCCCGCGTATGGTTACCCACGCGTTCGTGAAGGGCGGTGGATTGAGAATGAGACTGGCGCGACCCCAGCAGGACTCGAACCTGCAACCCGCGGAGTAGAAACCGGCCGTAGAAGCGGTCACGGCCACGAACGAGGCTCTGCTTAAGGCGGCATCTAAGACGACCGCAGCACGCCCGACAAGAAATCCCAGTATCGCATCAAATTCGTGGACAATATGTTCTCTGGCGCCGATCGGATTGGGCTTTTCGGTGCGCTAAACAGCCGAGATTCAATTTGGATGGAGTTGGCCTTCCGAGAGGTCGAAGGCGAAGTCGGGTCCGTGCAATTTCTTCGAACCATAGCGCCGCCTGCAATTTCTGAGACCGCTGACGTGGGCGAATAATCGCTATAATTGCTTCGATGGCCGCGTTTAGGCACCCCCGTCTGCAGCCATCTGCTCCCAGAGCTCGCGGGATCCCTTGGCAGCTTTGATCGAGCGATCAACCAGGAGCACGCCTGGCGGGGGCGGCTACTTCGCCGATCTTGAGCAGGACGACTGCGACCGGGAGGACGGCGAGCCGCTGTTGACCGAAAGCGTCTGATCCAAGCCCTATGGGCGCTCCTGCGGCTAGATTTTCCCGGTGGTGTGCTGAGGACCGGTGAACAGATAACGTAGCCGGACGTCAACCGCCTGCCAGTAGCATTGCTCTATTGCGGATTGGTGATGAGTACCGCGATACGCATGGGCATTGAGAACCCGCCGGCTCCCAGGTCGGCGGGTTTTTCTTTCGACGCCTCGGGAATCACCTGCCGATTCAGTCCGTCCCGGTGTTCCTTTCCCAGGGCCACGACGGCGAGCGCTGCCCAAGAATTCGCCTTGCAATCGTGCCCGTCTACTGTCGTAATACCATGATTGTTGAGATGTTTTTCAGTTCAGTTGTATTGAGGTCGCGATGAGTATTCCCGATCGAATTTTCGATGCCGCTGTTGCTCTGCACCAACGTATCGTGTTTCTCGAATGTCGAATTGCTGAACTAGGTGTCCTGCGAAACCGATTAGCGCAAGCTCAGTTGCGCCGTTCGCGGTCAAGGTCGGGTCGTTCAGCTTCCAATAAACTAGGTCGGCGCCGCAGGTGTAGGTAACTTTCCGCGCAACCAACCCCCGAGTTGCCATCTGCCGATCATAGCCCCAAGCTATGGGCAATTCGTGAGTCGGGGGCGGGTCATGGAACGGAAGCCGTTTGAGAGCATGTCTCTCGAAGAGCTGTGGCGACTCCACACAGTCGTCAATGACATTCTCGCCGCGAGACTGGTGGCGAAGAAGGAAGAGCTTGAACGACGATTGGGGCTGCTCAACCGGGAAGACAAGCCCCCGATTAATTAGAGCGCCTGGATGGGCGGGCGGCGCGCGCCATTCACGCTGACTGGCCTCCGTGCTAGCACTTGCAGCGCCGCGCCGATCGTGCGGAACGTCGCGGCACCGGCCGCGGGAGCTGTTCAGCGCGGCTCCTGCGGCCCTCGCGGGGGCGTTCACCCTGGTGGGCCTCATCCGCACTTGTGGTTTTGGGCGTGCAGCTTCGTGCGATCTCCGGTGATGGCCTCAACATAGTCGTCGATTGCGTCAATCAGAGGCCGTGCGTAGCCGGCGGTCCTGCTTTTGATAAGATAGCTGCGAAGCCGATCGAGCTCCGCCAGGTCGGCCCTGACGCGCTCTGCTTGAATGGCTTCGCTCATTTGGCGCTGGCGCTCTGCTTGCCACGACCTAGCGGCTGCTCTGTTCTCTGATTTGGTCATCGCGCCATCGAAACGCGGCGCCGGCGAGAGTCAAACTATCAATCCCTTGAGCCGCGGAACGCGCGCGAGCTACTGCGTGTCGTAGGTGTGGATAGAGGGTTGTTCGCGACGAACGCGACCAACAAGGCGCGGATCATAACCGGCCTCCATCCGTAGTGAACAGATCGCGAAAGCGCCTGTTGCGCCCGTGTTGCGTGGAGCGATTTGTAATGACGCGTAACGCCCTGAATTTGCGGGAAACGAGTTGTAGCGCCGCGCAACACGATCTTGCCCGCAGAACGAAGCCGAAACTGCGCCAAGCTATTGATATGCGAGGGGAATGACTGGCGATCCCAGCAGAACAAGCACATCAGCCTGCATCAATGGCTTAGATTGGCAAACCGCGCATCCGGGCAAGATTGATCCGCAAGCGCTTTTCCGCGCACTGGCAAATCAAAAGCCGCCGGATGGTGGCCCAAAAATGCGAAGGGCCGCCTCGGCAAAGGCAGCCCCCAAACGCATTCAGATCAGCACCTCAGAAAATACACGATCCCACGCGCATCCGCAAGGAGCCGACATGCCGGCGCACAGGCGGCGGCCAATCTTCGGCAGTGATCTGCGCCAGCTCGGCGGCGCGGTCTTCGTCGTGCCCATCAGGGCGCAAGATGGCGAGGAAGCTTTCGCGGTACGCCACATATCGCGTGGCGGTGACATAGCGTTCCTTTCCCTTCCGTTGCCGGATCGAGACCGGGCGCTCGCTGCCGCCGAAGTCCTGGCCTGCTTCACTGGCGCGGTGGTGCGCTGATGGCCGGCGATCCCTTCACTGCCGCAATCTTCAAATGGCTGAATCTAGTAGCGGCAGACCCGGAGCTGCCGCCGGCTGCCTTCAGGCTGGCCTACATCATCAGTCAGCACATAAACCGAACTTCCCTGGAGGCTTGGCCGAACCAGAAGACGCTCGCCAATGCGATCGCGGTGAAGGACGAGCGATCGGTGAGGCGCCTAACTGACGCCTTGGAGGTTCGGGGGCATCTCATCACGCGTAGGCGAAAGCAGAACTCTATGGTCTATCGGCTAGCGCAAGACCGGACAGAATTGTCCTATCAAGCAACAGCGGAAGACGATCTGATCACCGGCGCAAAACCGGACGAGATTGTCCGGTCAAGCGACCAGGACCAGGCGCCAAGACCGGATGGGATTAGCCGGTCAAGCGAGCAAGACCGGACATTTCATGCGCCAAGACCGGACAATTTTGGCAGTCAAGACCGGACAAATCTGTCCGCCAAACCATTAATAGAACCACTTAAGGAACCAGTGCGTGAGAAAGCGCGCCCGCCCGCGACGTCGATTTCTGAAGATTTTACTCTCAACGATCAAACGCAGACTTGGGCAATTGAGCAGCTTGGCGGCGACGACGCGGTAACAGCATCGTTATCGCGTTTCCGAGACCATCACCGGGCCAAGGGCACCACCAGTTGCGATTGGCAGGCTACCGCCCGGCTGTGGATCGGCGACGACGCTCGCTCAGGCCGCCATCGGGCAGCGTCGCGAGAAAGCCGTCGGCCGGATGGATGGCCCACGGAAGCGGCTTGGCGTGACGTGCTCAAGCGCTACAAGCGCGAAGGGCAGTGGACAAAGCACTTCGCGGAGTTCGGACCCGATCCGGAATCGCCAAAGTGTCGGGCCCCCTCGCATTTGCTGGCTGAGTTCGGCTTAGCGGGGTCCGCAGCATGAGCACAGAGCGCATTGCTGTGAACTTCGGCTGCCTGCCCGCGCCGGCGCACTGCCTCGGCTCAAAGAGCATCGCGCAAAGCCTGGCGAGGTTCGACCGGTGGATATTTATTCGATCGCGCCGCATTGGCGTCTACCATCGGGCCGGGAGGGGAAGGGCAATCGCTAGCGCGCTCGGCTCTCAGACCGGTGCCGGCCAAAAATTCGCAGATTTGCAAATTGATGTCCTGCAGTGGTCAATGTGCATGCGTCAGGTGCGAAGCGATGCCGCGCCAGTGTAACGGCTTCTCACACTCGACGCTGCAATGGGATCGCCTCTTCCGGTTTTTGACTGGCGCCCTTGGCGTTCTCGACGCGGCCGATCGCGCGGCGCTGGTGCCAATGGTTGGCGCCGCTGCTGGCGACGAGGGCAAGCGATTGAGGAAGGAACGCGAAATCTTGCGAGCCGCTCTCCCCGCAGAGCGCGGGCGCCTGACGGCACGCGCGCGGGCTGACGAATTGCACCTTCGGCTGAAAAGATATGCGGGCGGGCCGTATGCGCGGGACCGGAAGTCAGGAACGCCGTCGAGTGGCAACTTTCAGGCGTTCCTAATCCTGGAGGCGAACGACGGAGAAGCGCCGACCTCGGAAGTCATTCGGCAAATTCTCAAGTCTTCTCAAGCCACTTAGCTGGGTACAAAAGCCCGTATTTTGTACCCAGCGAACCGATCATGCTGTCCAGCATGAAAACACCATTCGCCAAATCCAAATCCGCCACGCCGCCCAAGCGGCCTGTATTCCCGATCGAGGCTCAGCTCGACGAACTTCGGTCGCGCGCCCGCAAGCTGTCCGACGAGATCGGCGGGGACGACGTCGCGGCGCTGCCAGCGATCGAACCCGAGGACGAAATTCCGTCGCTCGATCAGGAGGCCTACAGGCTGCTTCAGGGCGCCGTCAAAGCGCCGTTGGAAACCCAACGGAAGAGTTCGACGCTCAGGGCGAAACGTCATGAGCTGGCCGTGGTCAAGCGGGCTATCGAGATCGGCGCTCAACAGCTCGGCGACCTCAAGGTCGCCTGGGCGGCCGGTGAGCTTTCAACGCGACATGCCGAGTATCGGGGGATGCTCAAAGAAATCGCGTTGGCGCTTGCCAAGGCTCAGAAAGTCGAGGGCGCGCGGCAAGAATTCATCCAAGCGTTCGCGAGCGCTGGAGCTTGGCAGTCGCTGCTGTACGGGCGCCGCGGCCTCAAAGCGGCGCTTGGCGGCAATTCGGCTGGGCCGCTTCACGAATTTCTAACGGCGATGACCGCCGCCGGCATCATCACCAGGAAAGAAATCGAAGATGTCTAACCGTCTGATCTATTCGCCGAAGAACGCTATCCGGTGCGCACCGCTGCGTTCGTTCAAGTCGAACTTGGAGGCCTTCCGCTTCGGAAGCTGGTTCGCGGCGTCTCACGGCAACGAACGCGCCGCCGCTTGGTGTGCCGAAAACGGCGTGGTCGTGAACCGAGCGGCCGGCGAGGGCATTAACACGGCCGGGGGGGCTTTGGTGCCGGCGGAATTCCTGTCGGTGCTGTACTCCGCTCTGGAGCTCCGCGGCGTGATCCGTGCCACCGCGGAGGTCGTGCCGATCAGTCGGGACGTGGCATCGGCAACGAAGGTTCTTTCGGCGCTCACCGCATACTTCAGCGGTGAAAACACGACGCTGACCCAATCTGACGCGGTTTTCGGCGCTCTCAATTTTGTCGCCAAGAAGCTCGCGACTTATTCGATCGTGTCGAGCGAACTGGACGAGGACTCGCTGATCGATATCGGCGACCTTCTCATGACCCTGGCCGCTTACGCGTTCGCCAACAAGGAAGACAGTTGCGCCTTCAACGGTGACGGGACTTCGACCTATGGCGGCGTCGCAGGTATTTGCCCGACGCTGCTCGATGGGAACCACAACGCAGGAAAAGTCGTAGCGGCATCGGGCCACGATACATTCGCCGAGATCGACACCAACGATCTGACGAACCTGATGGGAAAGGTGCCCGCTTATGCCGTCGCGGATGCGGGCTGGTTCGTCTCGCAGATGGGCTACGCCACGGTGCTTTGCCGGCTCGCTGCGTCCGTCGGCGGAATCGTCATCCAGGAAACCGCCACCGGCCGGCGCCTGCCGCACTTCATGGGCTTTCCGGTCTATCTGACGCAGGTCCTGCCTCAGGTCACGACTGATCTCTCGGCACAGGTGATGCTCCTATTCGGCAACATGCGGCGGGCGGTCTCGCTCGGTGATCGGCGTCAGGCAACCATCGGCCGCGCGGACCAGGGGCAGACCTTCGCTGAAGACCGGGTGCAGTATCGCGTCACCGAACGGATCGACATCGTCGTCGAGGGGCTGGGGGATAACACCACGGCCGGCGCGATTGTGGGGCTGGTCGGCGAATGATCGCGGACGCCATCCAGCATCGCCTCTACGGCTCGGCAAACCGCATCGCGTGGCGATCCGAGGACGTTTCGGCGGTGACGGCGCGGCTCGGTTCGGCGCCGCGCTCGGTGGCGGCCGTGTCCCGCGATTACGTACCCGCTCTGCTTCCGACGGCTGCTAAGGCCCAGAGCGACGGCGGCCGAATCTTCACCTTCACGATCTCTACCGCCACGGTCGACAGGATGGGCGATACCATCGCGGTCCAAGGCTGGAAGCTGGACGCGTTCCGGAAAAACCCAGTGGTGCTGTGGGGCCATGACGGGAGTCTGTTGCCGGTCGGTCGTGCAACCGAGGTCTGGATCCAAGGCGGAAGACTGAAGGCGACCGCCGAATTAGCCCCTCCCGACGTGAGCCAATACGCCGAGCGCGTCCGCAAGATGATCTTGGGCGGGTTTCTGACCGCGACGTCGGTCGGGTTTGCGCCATTGAAGTACGTCTTCAGCGAGGACAAGCGCCGACCCTACGGGATCGATTTCCTAGAGCAAGAGTTGCTCGAATTTTCGATTGTCACCGTGCCGGCAAATCCCGACGCGTTGCTTGACCCAGGTCAGACGGCAAAGGCCTTGACCGGCGCCGCGGCAAAGCGGGCCCGCGACCTCGATCTTATCCGCATCAGGGCGGGGCTGTGATGGGCTCGGGCGAGCAGCACACAAGCACCTTGGTCTTTGCTGAGCATGTCTTGGCCCGGGCAGGTTACGTCGTGCTGTCACCTGAGATGAGCCGTCTACTGGATGGCATCGAGGCTCGGCTCAGGGTTGGCGCTACGGTGCCTAGCGCTCACTTCGAAGCGTTCCTCTACGCCGTCTATGCCTCGCCTTATGGCGACTACCATCGTGCTCAGGAACTCGCATGAGCATCATCGACAAGCCCGATGGGGAGGGCGGGTCAAATCTCTCCAGCCTTTTGGCTCCGGACCGGTGGTGCCCCTCAAATGCAGATTTCGCAGAATTCCAGAAAGCGGGACATGGGACGTAGGAAGAAGCTGGCAGAAATCGACCGCTTGGACGGCAATCCGAGCCGGCGTTTGATTGAGGAAAGCGGGATCGAAGCCCTTGGGGAGCCGTTCATCCCCGAGCACCTTTCCGACGACGCCCGGGGATGTATCGACGTGATCAAGCAGGCGATGCCGCCGCACATCTACTCCGCCCTCGATAGCTTCTTACTTTCGGCGTTTGCGACGGCTTGGGCGATCCATAAGAAGGCCACGCTCGTTATCAGCGACCCGAAGTTTCAGTGGATCGAAGCCAGCAAGCGCGGTGCCGGTGTCGAGAGCCCTTGGATCAAAATGCAGCGACAACAGGCGGCCCTAATGGCTTCGCTTGGTGACCGGCTCGGCCTCGATCCGAAGAGCCGCGCAGCGCTCAAGATGCCAGACGCGACCAAGCGAAAGAGCAAATTTGCCGGGCTGCTCGGCCTCGACGTGTCTTCCCATCTGAAAAACTGAGGCAACCATATGAATCGGCACTCAACGAAGCAGGTCTTGTTGTCCGTCGTCGCGCTGATCGTGGGCATTTCCGCGGCTCACTCGGGCGAGCTTGGCCGATGCGCTCCGCTGGATTTCGCTTCCAATGGCGAATTCAGAAATGTCACCGAATCCGGCGACGTTCGAATTGGTCCGGGCGACAAGGTCGTTCTTATCAACAAGCGAAAACCGGAAGCAACAAGAGTGGTTTTCGATCGCGCGACGCGGGCGTACTCGTCGGTTGTAATCGTAAAGGATTGCAGCGGTACCGCCCGCGATTCGGTTGTGACAATTTCCGGTGAAATTGATGCGGGCGAGATCTCAATCGATGGCAATTGGGGATCAATCGGCTTTCGACGGGTCGGCAGCCGATGGATGATCCAATGAGCGCCATGGTCCTGAGATCCTGCGGCCTCGTGCTCGGGGCGATGCTCTGCTCCACCGCGGCTTTCGGCCAGGCAAGTCCCGGCAGTTCTCCGCTCTCGGGCGCTAAGGGAGGCACCGGCAATGCCTTCATGCAATTCAGCGGCCCGGCAACGTCGATCAAGACGTTCACGCTGCCGAACGCGTCTGGAACGGTCGGCGTGCTCAACGCCATCGCGACCTGGACTGCGGCGCAGTCGTTCACGGACGGCACATTGATCTTACTCGGCTCGTCGTCGGGTTCGTCGACCCTAAAGGCGCCCGCGACTGGCGGCGGCACGGCGACTCTGTTCGCCGGCACTGACACCGTCGTCGGCCGCGCCAGCACGGACACGCTGACCAACAAGACGCTCAACTGCGCCAACAATACCTGCACGGTGCGGCTCGGCTTCGACGTGACCGGTGACCTGTCTGTCAGCCACCTCGCCGGCGGCGCCAGCGCATCGAGCTCAACGTTCTGGCGCGGCGATGGTCAGTGGGCAACGCCGGCCGGCGGGGGCAACGTCTCGACATCTGGCTCGCCGTCAGCCAACCAGATTGCGCGGTGGGTCAATTCGACTCAGATCGAGGGCGTCGGCTATGGCACGCAACAGCTCACAAGCGCGTCGCAACACGCCACACCGGCCAATCCTGGCGGGTCGGCAAACACGACCGGGCTGATGATGGGCCTCGGGGCAACCTGCAAGGTCACTCCGGCGACGAGCGGTCGCGTGCGTTTCACCATCATCGGGAACGCTACGAACAACAATGCCAACAAAACCACCACTTTAACGGGGCGCTATGGGACCGGAACTGCACCGACCGGCGGCGCCGCGCTGGCGGGGACTTTGTTCAACAACGGCTTGGTCTGGAACACTCCGTCGGGAAGCTATTATGCTCCGTTCGCGCTCGAAGGCATCATAAGCGGGCTGAGCGTAGGAACTCAGGTTTGGTACGATGCCTCGGTGGCGACCAACGACTCCGGCACCACCTCGTCGATCGCAAATCTCACTTGCCTGGCACAGGAGTTCTGATCCATGGCAGGTGCGGGCGGGAGCGTAGTGGGAGCCCTCCGTGTGGTGCTAGGCGCCGACACGGCGGCTCTCGACAAGGGCCTGAAGGATTCGCAGTCCGGCCTGGCCGCGTTCGGCTCGGCGGTCGCCACCGGCATGGCGGCGGCTGCGGCGGCCGTCGTCGCCGCCGGCGTGGCGATCGGCATTGCGCTCCAGCACACCATCGACGACGCGGATAAGCTATCGAAGACGTCGGCAAAGCTGGGCGTTCCGATCGAGCAACTCTCGGCTCTCGCCTATGCGGCCGACCTTTCGGACGTGTCCTTCGACGCGCTGAGTAAGTCGATGGGCAAGCTGTCGAAAAACATGGTGGAGGCGGCGGCCAAGCCGACGTCCGAAGCCGCCAACGCCTTCCGCGCGCTAGGCGTTTCTGTCGTCGATTCCAACGGGAAATTGAAATCCAGCGCCGAAGTGAATGGCGATGTTGCGGAAGCTTTCTCCGGCTTGAAGGACGGCGCCGGAAAGACGGCTGCCGCCATGGCGATCTACGGCAAGACCGGCGCAGATCTCATTCCGATGCTGAATGACGGTCGTGATGGTCTGAAGGAGATGACGGAGGAAGCCGAAAAGTTCGGCCTCGTCATCGACGCCAAGACCGGCAAGGCGGCGGAGGACTTCAACGATAACCTGACCAGGATGAAGGCGATTTGGACCGGCCTCGTCACGCAATCGATGACGCAGGTGCTGCCGTCGATGGTCGAAATATCGAATGCGATGGTCGAGTCCGCGAAGAACTCGGGCTTCCTGAGCACCGCGCTCACCGTCGTTTCGACCGCGATGAAGGCGCTTGTGACCAGCGGCGTGATCGTCGGAGCGGTGTTCAAATCCCTGTCAGAGTACATTGCGACTGTGTCGTCGGCGATGTCGCTTGTTCTGAAAGGTGAGTTCACCGGCGCATGGAACGCCGTCAAGGGCGGCGTCTCGGGCGTCGAGGAGACCGCGCAGACCACGTTTGGCCTCATTGAAAAGCTCTGGAAGGGTGCGCAGACGGGCGCGGATACTGCAGCGGAGTCGACCGACAAGGCGTCGAAGGCGCAAAAGGATTTCAATTTCTCAGCGATGGGCGGCAAGAACGCCGTCGATCAGTTCATTGCGTCGCAAAGCAAGTCCCAAGAGGGCATGAAAGCGGAGATCGCGACCTACGGAATGCTTCCTGGTGCAATGGAGGCGGTGAAGCTGCAACTGCAAGCGGAGTCGATCGCACGCGCGAACAACACCGCGATCACTGCTGCGCAGCAGGTGCAACTCGACTTGCTCAAGCAGAAGACATCCGACTATGCCTTGACCTTGGCCGGTCTCCAGATGACGCAGGCGAACCTGACGCCGGCGCAGACGTATCAGCTCGAATTGCAGAAGATCCAGGCGCTTTTCGATGCAGGCAAAATGAGCGCCGATGGGTATGCGCAGGCAACTGAGAACCTGGCTGAGCGGGCCAGTGCGTCCTGGAACACTGCCGGTGCGCAGATGGCCGGCGGATTTGCTCAGCTGGCCGGCGCGTTTGCAACTTCCAGCAAGGAAATGGCCGGAACAGCAAAAGCCTTCGGTATCATCGAGGCGACGATCAACACATACACCGCTTTCACGAAGGCGCTGGCGGCTGCGCCGCCGCCCTTCAACTATGCACTTGCAGCCGGAACGCTTGCGGCAGGTATGGCGAAGGTGGCAGCTATCAAGCAGCAATCGATCGGCGGGTTCAAGGACGGCTTGTCCATGACCGTCCCTGGCGGCGTCGGGGGAGGTGACAGCAGGCTGTTCCAGGCCATGGTTGAGCCAGGCGAGCAGATCGACATCACGCCGAACCGTGGCGGGCAGCAAAGCCAGGGCCGCGGCGGTGGCAACGTCACGCAGGTGACGCTCCAGATGTCCGATCCGGTCTATAGCCGTGAAGGCCTGCGCGTCTGGATTGACCGGATCAACGAGATGGTTTCGGACGGCTACCGGCTCGCCGTGACGTAGGGAGGGAGCAAAATGGCGGGTGAAGATAAGATGGCTGGGCTTCAGCAGGCGTTCGCAACGCTCGCTGCTGAGCAGGTGCGGGCGATGAGCGATGAGGATCTCGCAAGGCACGCTCAGGCTGTTGTCGCCATGCTGGAGGCCATCCAGGCGGAGTACGATAGGCGCAGTGGCGCGTCCGTTGCAGCAGCCGGGCGAGTAGGGCGCGCTTGACTTCCAGTCGGGTGCCGAGAACCTCCAACGAACCCCGATGCATGCCTGCTACGTAGGATCTTGGGAAGGTGGAAAAGAAAAAATAGGTTCGAATCGTTCGTCAACCATGATTCCCACGGCCCATTTTGAGTAAGCGATTGCCATCTTCGCTTTCGGAAGTTGCGCCGATTGGCCGGTCTCAACGCTGAACGTGTGATATCCGCCCGATACGCCCACCCGAATGTAAAAGCTACCCCCCGTGCTAATCAGATAGCCATATATGCCTGTGTCGTCGCTGATATCAGTGTGACTTGCCCTAAGAACTGCGCCGGGGAATGAGACAACCGCGTCGCTGGGCAGGCCGCCGAGAGCCAGCCATGGCAGGTGGCCATTTGGCCGCTCAGTTGTCGACAATATGATCGCTGCTCGTTTTGTGCCATCCGTCACGCAAATTCCAAACTCGGGCTTTGTGCGTTCGAACCTGAAAAATGCGCCGACCGGCACTTCGTCGAACGACATCGCCACGCCCGGAATTTCCAATTTCATTTTAGAATCCTTTCAGTAGTGAACAAAAACAGGTCGCTTCGCGCTTCGATGTCTTCTAGCTGCGCGAGAACAGTTCGAATATCGGGCATCGGATTACTCTGCTGTTGCGAGCTGCCCCACGGCGGACGGCCGCTTGCGCTTATCGGACTTTGCGGGCGCCGGCGTTAAAAACTGAACGTACAGTTCGCGCGCGTAGTGAACACCAAAGCGGTGCATGCGGTACAAGTAGATGGCACCGGCAAACGCTGCGCAGATCGAATAAGTGGCGTTCTCTGAAGATGCCGAGTACGCCACGATCGCGTAGCACCAGCTCGAAGCGCAGAGACCCCGGTTCATTCCGTAACTACCGTTGAAAGCCTCTAACCTAGCGGGCCGTCGGTGAGCTTCCACATAACTGTATATCTGGCGCGAGATGGGAAACCAGTCTTTGGGGGTCTGCTCCGACGTGGGCGCGCAAATTATGCTCAACTCGTTCCTCACCATCTCATCCAGTTTACGCAATTGCGCGCTGGATAATAGTTTCGGATGGGGGCCTACGATCCAGGTAGACGGAAGACCTCCCCAGAGCTTCCAGTACACAATATCCACCATGTTTCCGAGCGCCGCGACCAACTGACCTGATGCGTAACCAACTACCAGCACAACGCCAAAAGCGCCTATCGAGATAGACGTGTGGACTATTTGCGCCCTGGCTTCTGGCCAGAGCAATGCCAGCAGTGCAACCAGAGTTGCGCCGGGAATAAGTATTCCGGCTTGCTCGTAAAGGTTGGCTTGTCTTGGAAATCGCATGGGTTCTAAACGCCCAAGAAAACTTTGGATGCGCCCGGCTCGATGATGAATGTCATCGAGCCGTCGCTTCTGGTCGTCAGGACGTGCCGCTTCGTACCGTTATAGATGAAGCCTCGCGCGTAGTTCCGGTATCGGTCGACAGTCTCCTGCGTTTGATAGCCGAGCTTCTTATCTGAGATCACGACGGCTTGGATGTTCGGACAGAGGTTGAGCACTTCCTCACAATAGCCGTTCTCTCGACCGTGGTGAGATGCCACGAAGACAGACACACCAGAAAGCTCTGCGCGGAAAGTCGGATCAAGCAGCAGCGCTCTCCAGCCCGCTTTCTCCATGTCGCCAGGAAAAATGAACTTGTGCGTGTGGCAGGTAATGAAGGTAACTAGGCTAAGATTGTTCTCGTCATCAAAACCGAAGGGTGGAGTTCCGAGGGAGTTTCTATACTTTGTGAATGATACATCCCCATAATCATTCTCCGATGGCGAAGGAGCGCCTCCAATGTAGGTGCGGCTGATCTCAGCAGCCAGGCGTTCGATGCCGGGCCCCATACCGTCTTCAGTCTTAAGGTGCTTCAAATCGCTCGCGCTGACGGATGCATTTCGCATAAGCACGGCAACGTTTACCTGATCCAGTAAATCAGAAATGCCCGCAACGTGGTCCTCATCGTAATTTGAAATGATCAGCTGATCGAGGTGAGTGATGCCCTGTGATCTGAGGTAAGTGCCTGGTCTCCAGCCGGTGGTGGTATTGGTGCCACAATCGATCATCACGTAGCGATTGTTGCTCGTCGCAATCAGCGCACAAGCACCATGCTCAACGTCGAAAATATCCAAAATCATTCCTGCCTCGGCTTCAGACGCCCGCTGGCCCCTGCGTCACGTCGATGACGTGGCGTTCGGTACCCACAGTGATTACTATCGTGTAGGTCTTAGGACCCCCGCCTTGGTCAGCAGGCGGCGCGAGGTGGAGCTGCCCTCCGTACCATTCGCCTGGCATCAAGGTGTTATCCTTGATTACGGCTTGCTCCAGCGCCGCCATGTTGCGCTGACCCGTCTCGACAGTGGCCGCGATCATTGCTTCGTTTTGAACGGCCGCGTTGTTCTGCGCGATCACAGCCGCAGTGGGGCTGTAGAACGTTCCGGTGCGTCCGCTGGGGGTGGTGTAGCTGCCATGCCCAGCGTTCGCGGCGCTGTAAGCGTTGGCACCCGCGGCCAGACCGGTGAGGACGGCGGCGGCGACTTGCCGGTTTCGCTCCTCTTGGACCAACATCTCGTAGGTCACGACCTTCATTTCGAAGTCAGAGCCTGCGGCGTGCTGGACGGCCTCGACTTGTCCCACGCGGAAGTCGACCGGCTGCCTGCTTAGATTGTTGATGCCGACCACGAAGACCGGCCTGCCATTCGCTTGCAGTTGCCTGGCCGCTGGGCGCACCAAGACGAGCGAGCTTTTTTGCCGAGAGACGAGGGCGGGTTGCCCGTCGCGCATAAGGGCTTGCTGTTGCGGATTTGACGCTCGGAAAGAAACAGTCTCGCCAGTCGACATGCAGCCGCCCAGCACGGCGCAAAGCGCCACAATACCCAAATTGCGCATGGAGGATCCCCCGACCCGAAAAAGGATATCCAAGCGCAACCGGCGCGCGAGATCAATAGCAGGTGCGCGTCGGCGCCCTCGACCTAGGGAAATTACGGGTAAGGGCCGCCAAGGAGATCGGGCACCCGGCTGATTGACACTGTGTCAGAAGGGCTTTGGTAGCGGCGGCGTAGGGCCCGCCGGTTCACGCTGGGGGGCCTCTGTGCTAGCCTGGACGTGCCGCGCCGATCGTGCGGACTGTCGCGGCGAAGCCGCGGGCGCTGTTCTAAAGCAGCGCCTGCGGCTGTTTTTTAGGCACCTTCGGCTTGCTCTTGCATTTGGTGCTTATGGACAATGACGCTGCCAGATACCGCCGCCAAGCAAAGGCCTGCCTTGATGAGGCACTGGCTATGGCGGAGAAGGCGCAGCGGGAAAGCTCTTATGAGCATTAAATCGGTGAAGGATGCAGCGGGTTCACATTGTTCGGGTGATTACTGACAGCGGCGAACGCCAGATATGGCTTGCGGCAACCGCTCGGGACAACGCAATCGACGCGGTGCTCGATGCCATCCCTGAGGGGTGGACGGCTAGCCTTGTTGAGCGGGAGCTCGGCGCCAGCGACGCGGCGGCGTTGAACATGCAGCCTGGGGAAGTCCGGCAACATAAGGTGTCCTAGATTCACTGGTTGCGAATCCCGCTTCCCGGTTTGTTCGCATGCACCACAACCTAGAAATTAAATACAGTTGCAAAGGAACAGAAGTAGACTGGTCGGCTGGAACGTGCGCCCGCTTGTCAGCATTACTGACGCATGCCGCGCTATTTCTTCCATGTGACCCACGAACGCCACGAACCTGACCTTGAGGGCGAGGAGCTGCCCGACAAGCACGCCGCTTGGCATGAAGCCACGGTGACGGCTGGGCAGATACTCCAAAGCCTCGACGGGAAGCTAACGCCGGCCCGTGGATGGCGGATGGAGGTAGTGGACGAGTTCCAGAACACCCTCTACGTCCTCCACATCCACGCCGAGAAGCCGAAGTAAGACCGCTTCAGCGGGCGGCCTCCCGGCCCGCTCGGGAGATCTGGCATAGAGGAACGACTCTCCGGCCAGCAGGATTGGAATTTCGGTCTGTGGCGCGATCTAGACGTGCCATCCACCCGGGACGGTCCGTCGTCATACGCGCGTTTGGCGATGGGCCGGTTCTCGCATTCGGCGCAATCTCTTCTCTAGGAACTACCGGCAAGCCGCGGGCTTGGTGCCGTGCTCCGGCTCCATGCCCCCTGCGGGCCGGAGTAAGTCCCAACGGCCCCAGCCGCCGCCATTGGCTGGGGCCGTTTTTTACCGGGGGTATTGCGCGCTTCGGGGCCGTTCCGCCGCCCCCAACATTCGCGTGGTACGGGCGCGCTGAAGCCCCTGAAGGGGATGGATTTGTTATTTGGGACCAAAAACGCTCAAGAGCCCGATCGCGACGGGTATCAGGGCGACGCAGGCCCACAAAGCTGGCGCGCCCGAGTTCAGACCGGCAACGAATATCCCGACGCCAAAGCCGACGATAAAGGCCGAGATCGCATAGGCGGCTACTGTGTCCATCGGTCGACCCACAAGCAACAGGATCGATGTCTCAAGGACGCGCCGCGGTACCAAACGTTCCAGCGCGCCGTGCGCCCCGGAAGGGGATGGATTTTTTACCAAATCAGTGGTGGAATGTCCGTGGGTGTCGAAACCCGGACCGAAGATGAGGCCTGCGACCCTTGGCGGGGTGGCGGCCGACAATGCGCGTAGGAGACCTTGGCGGGTTTCCTCAGGCGCTTAGGAGCGCTTGGCGGCGCGCCTCAACCTGGCCTTTATGCCGGGGGCGGTGCGCCATGTCCAGAGCCGAAAGGCTTAAAAGCACGCCGACCAGTCTCTTCGGCTGGTTTCGACCCCCCGGCTGCCGGTCTGTCACCGGCGCGGCTGTCGAAAGCCAATCCGAAGAGCACCATCCGATGACACTTGCCAGACCTATGTTCCCGCCTGCTGCGGGCCTTGCCCGTGCGTCCGCTTCCTCCGGCCTTGCTCGGCAAGAGCGGGACCGCAAGAAGGCGCTCGGGCGTCTCGCCGGGCTCCGGGAGAAAGCTGCGGCCGAGATCGAGCGGCTGATGGCCTTCCTGGACGCTTCCGACCCCTACGCCTCCACCGAGCTGGAGGATCAGGTTGACGACCACCCCTGTGACGACTCGGAGCTCGATCGTGACGAAAGCGACGACGAGCCGTCGCTCGGATCCCACGAGATCACGTCGGCCGGCGCGGTGTCCTATTGGCCCAGCTGGCACCCCGAGGTCGGGGTCGACGTCGAGGAGCAGTGCGACGACGAAGGGGCGGCGGCATGACCAGCAATCGATCACCGGGCGCCCCAGGCGCTCTGCCAGCCTCTCCCGTCCATCTGATTCTAGCTAGCCTCCGAAGCGCATCGCTGCCCGCCGCTGCGCCGCCAGAACCGCAACCCTGTGAACGCGATTCTCTGCCTAGGGGCCAACCCGGGAGAACAGCAATGTACGCAGCAAGCACCATCAATTCCGCCGCCTCGATGCCGCGGCTTCATCAAGGTCGCACCATGAATATCCTCACCTTCGAAAAGCACGTCGGCTCTGGGCAATGGTTTGGAGAGGCCTCGCACGAGGGAAAACGATACAAATGGTATTACCAGCCGCGCCGATGGTTTCACCTGCATGAGCAGGATGGACGCAACCCACATTGTTGGATGGTTGTGGAGCCTCCAGCCGGGATGCGTCATGCTGTTCTAGCAGCTATCCGCAGCGTGAAGGCTGGCTGACACTGCCCTTCGTCGGGAAAGCAGAGCTCGCCGGGCGTGAAACCGGCGGGCTTCCGTTTTGACCAAAACGGCACGCACTCTCTTGAAATAGGCTGTGGGACCCCTGTGTATAAGTGAAATCGCTATTCTGCGCCTTCTGCAAATCACCTAGTTGCGAAAGGGAGGGGAAGAAAGCGGTCTAGTCCGGGACAACCGAACAGGTGCTTCTTTCGGGGGAATTGTATCGCGTTCCTTTGGAGTTGGACCTGATGAGCAGTGCACCAACGTGCAAGTTCTTTTTGATCGATGAGCTAGCAGAACGACTTCCGTTCTCGACGGTGACGATGTGGCGAATGGAGCGGAAGGGAAGATTCCCCAAGCGCGTCCGCATCTCGCCGGGTAAGGTCGCCTGGCGCAAATCCGACGTGGAAGCCTGGGAGGCCGATCCAGAGGGTTGGCGTGCGCCTTCGGCGGAGGCTGCGGCATGAGCCGATTGCCTTCCACATTCCGGCAGCAGGACGTGACGCGGGCTGTGCGGGCCGTGCGAGCGGCCGGAGAGCCGGTGCGGCGAGTCGAGGTCGACAAGTCGGGTCGGATCGTCGTGGTCACCGGTGAGCCCGGCATCGGCGACGAGCCCAACGAGTGGGACAAGGTCCGGTGAAACACAAATATCCCAAGTACACGCATGCTTTCGAGGATCATGACGGAACGCCGCGTTTCTATCTTCGTGTACCTGGACGAAAGCGGGTGCCGTTGCCCGGGCTGCCATGGTCTCCAGAATTCATGGAAGCTCGGGAGAGGGCGCTTAATGCCGATTGGGAGGCTCCGCCGCTCGGTGCAAGCCGCACCGTCGCTGGCACCGTCAACGCCGCGCTGATCAGCTACTACCAATCAGGTCCCTTTACGTCTCTGGCGAAGAGCACGCAGGGCAATCGTCGCGCAATCCTGGAGCGCTTCCGGAACGACCATGGCGACAAGCGCATCGCGATGATGCACACGCAGGCGCTCCAGAATATCGTGAACTCAAGGAAGCCGGCGGCGCAGCGCAACTTCGTTAAAACGATGCGCGGATTCATTGACCATTGCGTGCAGCTAGGAATGATCAAGGTGGATCCGCTGCTCGCGGTGAAGCGCGCGAAAATGAAAAAGACGGGCGGCTTCCACACCTGGACTGAAGATGAAATCGTTCAGTATCGGGAGCGTCATAAGCCTGGGACGAGGGCGCGGCTTGCCTTGGAATTGCTGCTGCAGACTGGGCACGCGCGATCGGACGTCGTCCGGATGGGGCGCCAGCATGTGAAGAGCGGCAAACTCTCGATGCGCCGCCAAAAGACAGGGGTGCAGTTTGATATCGAGCTATTGCCGGATCTTGTGGCTGAGCTGAAGCGGCATCCTTCGTCGGGCAATTTGGCGTTCCTCACAACCGAGCTCGGCGAGCAGTTCACACCGGCCGGCTTCGGCAATTGGTTCGCTGATCGATGCAAGGAAGCGGAGATTCCGGGGAGGGCGCACGGCCTGCGCAAGGCATCGGCCATCCATCACGCGCTGAATGGTGCAACAGCTCCTGAGCTGATGGCTTGGTTCGGTTGGAAAACGATCACTGAGGCGCAGCGCTACATCGAAGAAGCGAATCGGATTCGTCTGGCTGAGAGCGCCGCCAACAAGGTCAGAGCAGGAACAGGAATTGGCAAACCGCCGAACCAGTTTGCCAAAAAAGCTCGTAAGCCTATGAAAAATAAGAGGGTGAAATCGTGAGTGGCGATCCCAGCAGGACTCGAACCTGCAACCCGCGGAGTAGAAATCCGCTACTCTATCCAGTTGAGCTATGGGACCGTCGCTACGCCAGCCTCTGTTTGGAGGCCGGCTGTTCATCTACCATGCCAAATATGAAAAATATCGTCTTTCGCCAAGTCTGAACCGAACCGTTTTCCTCAGAGCCGCGACAAAGCGAGACGGTGGCATGTCAGGGTGCCGGGTTGAGCGGCCGCAGACTGGACGATGGATCACATCGCCGGGAACGCTGGCCAGCTTCCGGGATGTGGCCGCCGGTCGACGGGTCGGGTATCGCTGCGCCATCAGGACGGCGTGAGCGGCGGTATCTTGATCGGTCTCCTCTGGGCTTGCCTTTCCATGGCGAATGCGACGATTAGCACCTTTGGTTCCATCGCCTTGAGTCCGTCACCTTTCCGCGCATTTCATGCTGCCTGCGGGCGGCTGTCCGCGATTTCCGGGAGTCCATCATGATCGGTCTTGTCCGCGCCGTCACAATCTGCGCCACGCTGGCGCTCGGCTTCAGCGCGGCACACGCTGCCGACAAGGCGTTCAAGCGCGACGACCTCACCGATTCCGCGATCAAGCTGGAGGCCCAGATCAAGAGCGAGGCGGGGCCCGTCGCCAAGACCAATGCGACGTTGAAGACGGACGCCGACGCCGCCTTCCGGCGCAGTGACTATCGCACCGGCCTGTCGGTGCTCGGCCAGATCGCGGCGACCACGCCGGAAGACGCCGGCAACTGGCTGCGGCTTGCCAAGGTCATCTTCCAGATCTCGCCGAAGAGCTCGAGCGAGCAGACGTTCCTGCTGGAACGCGCCTCGACCGCGGCCTACATCGCCTACCTCCGTGCCGGCAATCCGGGCGAGGAGGCCGACGCACTTGCGGTGCTCGGCAAGTCGCTGTCGGAGCGCAAGCTATGGCGGCCGGCGCTGGATTCGCTGCGGCTGTCGCTCGACATGCGCGAGGTCGCCGACGTCCGCGGCCAATATGAGAAGATGCGCGACGAGCACGGCTTCCGGCTGCTCGACTACACCGTGGACTCGGATTCGGCGAGCCCGCGCGCCTGCTTCCAGTTCTCCGAGGATTTGGCAAAGCGCACCGACTTCGCGCCGTACCTGGCGCTGGCGGGCCAGGACAAGCCGGCGCTGTCGGCCGAAGGCAAGCAGCTCTGCGTCGACGGGCTGAAGCACGGCGAGCGCTACAACATCAATCTGCGCGCCGGCCTGCCGTCCACTGTGAAGGAGGGGCTGCCGAAATCGGCCGAGTTCAACGTCTATGTGCGCGACCGCAAGCCGTTCGTGCGCTTCACCAGCCGGGCCTATGTGCTGCCCCGGACCGGCCAGCGCGGCATTCCCGTGGTCAGCGTCAACACGCCCGCGGTCAACATCAACGTGTTCCGGATCGGCGACCGCAATTTGATCAACACCGTGGTCGACAGCGATTTCCAGAAGACGCTGTCGAAATACCAGCTCTCCGATCTCGGCGGCGAGCGCGGCGTGAAGGTCTGGACCGGCGAGCTTGCGACCGCGATGACGCTGAACCAGGACGTCACCACGGCGTTTCCGGTTGACCAGGCACTCGGCGAGCTCCAGCCGGGCGTCTACGTGATGACGGCCGCCGCCAAGGGCCCGGGTTCGGACGACGATTACCAGCTCGCCACCCAATGGTTCATCGTCTCCGATCTCGGCGTTTCCGCCTATTCCGGCAATGATGGTATCCATGTGTTCGTGAACTCGCTGGCCTCGACCGATCCGGTCGGCAAGGCCGAGGTGCGGCTGGTTGCCCGCAACAACGAGATCCTGGCGACCCGCAAGACTGACGACAGTGGCCACGTGCTGTTCGAGGCGGGGCTTGCGCGCGGCGAGGGCGGCTTGTCGCCGGCGATGCTGACGGTCACGGGTGAGAAGGCCGATTATGCCTTCCTCAGCCTGAAGTCCTCCGCCTTCGACCTGTCCGATCGCGGCGTCTCCGGCCGTGCGGTCCCTGCAGGCGCCGATGCCTTCGTCTATGCCGAGCGTGGCGTCTACCGGTCCAGCGAGACCGTCTATCTCACCGTGCTGTTGCGCGACGGGCAGGGCAATGCCGTCAGCGGCGGACCGCTGACGCTGGTGATCGAGCGCCCTGATGGCGTCGAATACCGACGTGCCGCGCTCGCCGACCAGGGCGCCGGCGGCCGTACGCTGTCCGTGCCGCTCAACTCGGCCGTTCCGACCGGGACGTGGCGGGTGCGCGCCTTCACCGACCCGAAAGGCTCGTCGGTCGGCGAGACCACTTTCATGGTCGAGGACTACGTTCCTGATCGGATCGAATTCAACTTGTCCGCCAAGGACAAGCTGATCAAAGCTAACGCTCCAGTGGAGCTTAAGGCGGACGGCCATTTCCTCTATGGCGCGCCCGCGTCCGGCCTGCAGCTCGAAGGCGACATGCTGGTCGCGCCCGCAAGCGAGCGCCCCGGCTTTGCCGGCTACCAGTTCGGCGTCGCCGACGAGGAGACCACCTCGAACGAACGTACGCCGCTCGAGAACCTGCCCGAAGCCGACGCCAATGGCGTTGCGACCTTCCCGGTTACGCTGGACAAGCAGCCCGCTTCGACCCGTCCGCAGGAAGCCCAGATCTTCGTTCGCATGGTGGAGACCGGCGGCCGCGCCGTCGAGCGCAAGATCGTGCTGCCGGTTGCGCCCGCGACGGCCCTGATCGGCGTCAAGCCGCTATTCGGTGACAAGAACGTCGCCGAGGGCGACAAGGCCGAGTTCGATGTTCTGTTCGTCTCGCCCGAGGGTGAGAAGCTGCGCCGCGACGGCCTGCGCTACGAGCTCCTCAAGATGGAGTCGCGCTACCAGTGGTATCGCCAGAACAATTACTGGGAGTACGAGCCGGTCAAGTCGACCTCGCGCGTTGCCGACGGTGATGTGACCGTTACGGCCGACAAGCCGGCGCGTATTTCGCTCAACGCCCAGCCCGGCCGCTACCGTCTCGATGTGAAGTCGAACGACGCCGATGGCCCGGTGACCTCGGTGCAATTCGACGTCGGCTGGTATTCCGACGGCAGCGCCGACACGCCGGACCTTCTGGAGACCTCGATCGACAAGCCGCAATATTCCTCCGGCGACACCATGACGGTGTCGGTCAATGTCCGCAGTGCCGGCAAGCTCACCATCAACGTGCTCGGCGACCGCCTGCTGACGACGCAGACGATCGACGTCAAGGAAGGCACTGCCCAGGTGAAGCTCCCGGTCGCCAAGGACTGGGGCACAGGCGCTTACGTGGTGGCGACGCTGCGCCGCCCGCTCGATGCCGCGGCCCAGCGCATGCCGGGCCGGGCGATCGGGCTGAAATGGTTCGGCATCGACAAGCAGACCCGCACCTTGCAGGTGAAGCTGTCGCCGCCGGCGCTGATCCGGCCGAACGCAGCGTTGAAGATCCCGGTCAAGCTCGACGGGCTCAATCCGGGCGAGGACGCCAAAATTGTCATTGCCGCAGTCGATGTCGGCATCCTCAACCTCACCAATTACAAGCCGCCGGCGCCGGACGATTACTATCTCGGCCAGCGCCGCCTCAGCGCCGAGATCCGCGACCTCTACGGGCAGCTGATCGACGGCATGTCCGGCACGCGCGGCCAGATCAAGTCCGGCGGTGACGCCGGCGCTGGCGAGCTGCAGGGCTCGCCGCCCGCGCAGAAGCCGCTGGCGCTCTATTCCGGCATCGTCACGGTTGGCGCCGATGGCAGTGCGGAAGTCAGCTTCGACATTCCGGAGTTCGCCGGCACCGCACGCGTGATGGCGGTGGCGTGGACCGCGACCAAGCTTGGCCGCGCCAACACCGACGTCGTGATCCGCGACCCCGTGGTGCTGACCACGACGCTGCCGCGCTTCCTGCTCAATGGCGACCACGGCACGGTCAACCTCGAGATCGACAATGTCGAGGGCCAGGCCGGCGACTACGTGATCAACGTGAAGACCGGCGGCCCGGTGAAGATGACGGGCAATCCCGCCACCACGGTCAAGCTCGCCGCCAAGCAGCGCAACTCGTTTGCGCTGGCGATCGACGCGACCGCGGCCGGGCAGGCGACGCTCGATGTCGACATCAAGGGACCGAACGGGCTGACGCTGGCGCGCCACTACGCGTTCGACGTCAAGGCGGCGACGCAGGTGCTGGCACGGCGGTCAATCCGGACCCTGGCGAAAGGCGAGAGCCTGACGCTGACCCTGGACATGTTCTCCGACCTCGTGCCGGGCACCGGCAGCGTCTCGGTC